>CAJXKR010000052.1 GCA_913055815.1 uncultured Desulfohalobiaceae bacterium
ACGGCCAAAAGGTCCGCTCGGCATATATAGAGCTCGAGAGGACCCTGAATGAATTAAAGGCTAGAAAAAATTCCTGGAGCTATCAGGAATCAAACAATGATTTTGATTCCACCGAAATGCTTCAATAGGAGGGTTATTATGTATTGCTTGAAATGTAAATATACAAGCTTTGATCATTTTGAAATGTGCCCCAAATGCGGCAGCAACTGGGAAGAAACAAAAAAGGCCCTGAACCTGGATTGGGTACCAGCTCCAGCCTACGCGGAAGAAGTTTCTGAAACCCCGGTTGCCCGGAGCACCGAAACACAATCTCTCCAACAGGAAGAAGTGGAAATCCAACCGCATCATTATGAATTTGCAAATTCAGAAGAATCTGAGGATGAAGGATCTTCCCTGGAAGAGATTGAATATCCTGAAATTGATTTTGAAGAGCCCTCTGAAGAAATATCGCATCCAGATCTGGAACAATTGCTGGATTCTTATTCCATGGAAAGTGCTCCGGAAATAAACTTTGAAGAAGGATCCACCGACAAAACCGAGGATTCAGGTATCGAGGAATCAGGTGAAGAACTCGAACTATTGGATGACGATCTGGATCTGGATATACAAGAAGATCTTGACCTAGAAGAAACCGATACTGATGTAGATAGAGGAACAGGACAAGGATCCACGTCAGACAGTCAAAATAAAGACTCCCAGAGAGGGGATGAAGAAATAGATATCTCTTCCATCTTGGATGATTCGGAAGATGAAGATTCTGACAAAAACAAGACATAATTTCGGGAAGATATTTTGACCACACACACACCATTGGCAGAACTTATTCGACCCCAGGATCTTTCGGAGTTCGTGGGCCAAGATCATATTAAAAACCGTATAAAAAGCTTGATCCAGGGCAATAAATTGCCCAGTATACTTTTTTTCGGTCCTCCCGGATGCGGAAAATCCACACTGGCCCTTTTGATGGCAAAAACTCACTCCCAAAACTTTTTAAGATTGAGTGCACCTGAAAGCAATGTTTCCGAACTGCGCAAAAACATGGACAACATAGACATATTGATCCTGGATGAAATCCACAGATTCTCCAAGACGCAACAAGACTTTTTTCTGCCCCATCTGGAAGCCGGCAACTTCATATTAATAGCAACCACAACTGAAAACCCCTCTTTTAGCGTAACAAAACAACTCCTCTCCCGCATGCATGTACTTAAACTGCGCCCCCTGCTTGCAGAACAACTGCAAATACTGGGAAAAAAAGCCCAGGAAAAGACCGGGCTGCAAATACCCTCAAAGAGTCTGCAAATTCTGGTAAATTTCAGCCAGGGAGATGCCAGGAACTTGCTGAATTTATTGGAATACTGCGGGGAATTGTCTGAAGATGAACTACAACCGGATCAATTGAAGGAGCATCTGCCGGAAATCATCCAAAAAAGCGACCGGGACGGAGATTTCCACTATGAAATGACTTCCGCCTTGATAAAATCCATAAGGGGAAGTGACCCGGATGCTGCACTATACTACTTGGCTGGTCTGTTGGAAGGAGGAGAGGACCCCAGATTCATTTGCAGAAGGCTTATACTGTCCGCATCCGAAGATGTGGGATTGGCTGATCCCCAAGCCCTTAGTATGGCAGTGTCCTGCTATCAAGCAATAGACGTAACCGGTATGCCGGAGGGATTCATCCCATTGGCGGAAACTGTGACATATCTTGCCCTGGCACCTAAAAGCAACTCCACATATGCTGCTTATCTAGCGGCACAAAAAGAAATCAAACAAAACGGGATTCAATCCGTGCCTCTTCACCTCAGGAACCCTTCCTCCACCTTGCAAAAAGAATGGGGTTACGGACAGGGGTATCTTTATCCGCATGTATATCCCGAAGCATGGGTGGAACAGGATTATCTGCCGGAGGGGTTAACAAACCGCAAGTTTTATCAATCCAAGGATCAGGGACAGGAGCCCAGATTAAACCTGTGGTTGCGCAAGAAATTAAAAAACTGGAAAAAATAAGGGCATATTAAAAGGCTTGCAACTTCAACCTTTGTCTATTGGTTAAGTTTGTTCAGCATTTTCTTGGCCAATCCGTATTCCGGACTGATCTTCAAGGCCTCATTGAAGTACTTTGCCGCCTCCTCTTTTTCCTTGCAGTATACGAATATTATCCCGATATTGTAACAGACCACCTCACTGGTTTTGTAAAAAGCTGGATATATTTCCAATAGTCTGGTGATTTGCTCTTTAGATTGGTCTACGTAACCGGCCTCTAAATATGCCATGGCCAAATTGTAAATCAATCTGCTATTGTCAGGAGCGAGGTTCAGGGCCTTGTTGTACTCCTTTATCGCTTGCTCCGGCTTTTTTTGTTGACGCAGGCATATAGCCAAACGATTCACTGTTTCCACATCTCCCAAATCTAGCTGATCACCCTTTATCTGTAGAGCTTTTCTATAATATTGCTCTGCAAATGCATTGTCCAGGGGCATAACTGCTTCAGCTATCTGCAGTGACTGACTGCCTAGAATGTCTTTTACTTGCCTCCCTACAATGCTTAAAGCCTCGTCAAAATATTTTTTTCCGGCTTCTTTCTCTTGCATTTTAACATGCAGAGATCCTATTTCCACCTTGCGGTCCAAATTCAGGGGACTTATATGGTCCAATTTTTCCAAAAACTGCAGCCTCTCCTTGTCCCAGCCCAACTCTGCATAGTATTGAATCAATTTCTTCAAGGGCTCCAGATACAAACTGGAGTTTTGATGGGCCTTGTTATATTCCGCGATTGCTTGATCTTGAAATCCCTGTTCCCTGAAAATATCACCTCTTGTCATAAATGCGGAGGCACTGTTGGGTTTTATTTTCAAGACTTCGTCACATTTTTCCAGGGCCCTGTCATATTGCTTGTTTTCCATCAAACTCCTGGCCCTGTCCAAGTGTTCACCTATCTTGCTTTGAGGACGAAGCGTAAAGGCTATTTTTTCCAGCAAAGTATTTCTGTTAAAAGGCTTAGTAATAAAATTTTCCACTCCCAGTTCGTAAAAACGCACTAAAGCAGCACTCTCTACTTCATCTGTAAGTAAAACTATATATATATTCTTATACTTCTCCTTGATCTTGCTAAGAAAATCCACCGTGGAATATCCGTTGTAGATACGTTCCACAAAAATAAACACCTCTTGTTCAATGACTTCCCTGTTCCTTAAATAATTTTCAACCTCGGCCTGTGAATTGAGATTCAGTATACAATTTTGCTGTACACCCAGATTGCTTTTAATTAAACCGGCAAGTGTATTTATAATATTGTTATCCTGGGAATAGGTAATAAAGATTCCATTATTCTTTATAAATTCCAGGATAGCTTCTTGATATCTGCCAAATTTCAAACTGGAACCGTCGGACATAAAAACAATTACCAACCCGGACAAATTAAGATTATTTTATACAAAACCCATATTAGCAAATTCTTTAAAAAAAACAAACAAAACAAGCTAATAGTGTCAGTATTTGCTAGTACCTCCAAATCGACTTGAATTCAACAGTGTTATGGGGACAACATGCCAGGTCAAATCTAGTCCAGATTGGAACAAATCAGATCGCTGAGCTCACTACAGCCCACAAGGCTTGAACCCTGGATCTGTCTTGCCAGATCTCCGGTGACTTTCTTGGATAATATCGTCTTTTCAATCGCCTGGTGAATATTTGTCGAGGCCTTGTACCATCCCAAATGATCCAGCATCATTGCTCCGGAAAGTATTAGGCTGCAGGGATTCGCACTGTCTGTACCTGCTCTTTTGGGAACAGTCCCGTGGGTTGCTTCAAAAACTGCCAAATCGTCACCTATATTAGCTCCCGGAGCAATACCCAAACCACCGACCTGGGCAGCAAGGGCATCAGATATATAGTCCCCGTTCAGATTAGTAGTAGCTATTACACTGTACTCGTCAGGACGAGTCAAAATCTGCTGAAACATGTTGTCCGCTATGCGATCGTTAACCAGAATACCATTTCCTGAGTTTGCAGCATCTTCATCAAAATGGCAGTAAGAACCGAATTCGTCCCTCGCCACCTCGTAGCCCCAATTCATAAAGGCACCTTCGGTGAATTTCATAATATTCCCCTTGTGTACAAGGGTGGTACTTGGTTTTGAGTGTTCTATCGCATAGTTTAGTGCTTTGCGAACCAATCTCTTGGAGCCGTTTTCAGTTATGGGCTTTATTCCCACCCCACTGGCGGGATCGATTTCTGAATGCAATTCTTCCCGAATATAGGAAATAAGCTTTTTTGCTTCAGGACTCTCGGCTTCCCACTCTATTCCTGCATAGACATCCTCTGTATTCTCCCTGAAAACTACCATGTCGACTTTCTCAGGATTCTTGACCGGAGATTGGATTCCGGGAAAATACCTTACAGGCCGAATACAGGCGTACAGATCGAATATTTGTCTAAGGGCAACATTCAAGCTCCTGAATCCCGCACCTACCGGAGTAGTCAGAGGTCCTTTCAATACATTATTGGCTTTTTTTTCCAAAACCCGTAAGGACTCTTGGGGTAAATATTCCCCTTTCTCTTGATATGCCTTTTCACCTGCAAACACTTCTTTCCATTCCAAAGAATTTTCACCTGAGTATGTCTTTTTTACTGCCTCATCCAGAACCTTTCTGGCTGCAGTATTCACTTCCGGACCAATTCCGTCTCCATCAATGTAATATACGATTTCTTTGCCCATATTTGCTCCTTTATATATAAACTTGAACTTTGAGTTGATCTAAACAATAAAACAGTTATAATTTAGCCCCAATTTGCAGTCAACTTTTAACCTGATTTTTGATCCCGGCTGATTTGTTTTTATTTGTCAACCGTTTAATGTCCTATGCTCACGGTTATCTCATATAAATTCAATTTTGGAGTAAAGAGACTTTTATCAAACAACCATTAGCAACCCGGAATTTTAAACCGTGAATAGAGAACTATAAAGGTAAAAATTATGCATAACCAACACAGCGCAACAATCATTTCTGAAATAATTTCCACTTTGCAGGATAAAGCTAAACTTGTTCGGGAAATAGAAGACCGCGCTCAAGAAGCCCTTGAGAAGGATGAGCCGGTGAATCAATACAACGATATACTTTTTGAAAAGGCAGAATTATTGCATCAACTCCCGGATTTTGTCTCATCCCAAATTGAGAATCTACCCGAGGATTTACAGAATGAACTTCAAACCAGGCTGGAGAGATTCGCAAGCAGTGCTGAACAGGCCATGGAGGTGAACAGTCCATTCTTCATGAAAATGCTGCTTTATCCTGAAGACTATCAAGAAGGAAAAAACAATGATCTGGAAGAGTTAATCCAATATTTGGTTCAACTCCAGAATCAATAAAAGACATGCGAAATATAAGCGGTCAAGATCTCGTGTGATTCTTTCACCAATCGATTATTCGACACCTTGATCCAATGCTATAGAGCCGGATTATCTTACTATTATCAGAAAAAAAGCCCCTTCCCTTGTATCCAAAGCAAAGAGCATTTTCTCTTGCCTTTCGATAACTTCGGGAAGAGGCTTTTAATTCAGATATTATGTAGTTCTTGAACGAAAACTCACCCATCTACATCAAAGCTGCAAAGTTCTGAAATCCTCTTGTATTAATATACACTGCGATTTCAAAACTTCTTGCTCCTCGTATCTGATCAAGTTTACGTCCAATCACTGTTTTCGGTCAGGCTCCAGGTAGTACTTATTACAACTCGAGCCAGGAATCGGAATACAAAGCATGCCCCATCAAAACCTTGGCTGTCTTTACATAATCAGCCATTTCCTGGGACAGCTCATTTACATCCGGTATATCCCCGTCCATCACCTTGTAGATGATTTCATGAATATCAGGCCGTTGTCCTTTGGCTATCTGGGTCATCTTCTCGTCCCTGGGATCGGTGATAATGGATTGCATACCCGATCTCTCCAGCATAACAGCATAGGTCTGATTCAAGATGGGCCTCAAGTGGTCCGGAGGCCCGTTGGATACATTGGACAAGCCGCAAGTACTCCTTGCACCCGGGGCAATATCCTGCAGCATATCGTAGAACCTAAGCAACATGGGAGCGTGGTCCTGCTGAACATTTACCGGGGTAACGATCCCGTCCACCCAGATCTTTTCATTGGATATACCCATTTCATTGGCAACAGTGAGTAGTTCCACGCATAGCGCAGCCCTTTCGTTCTCGTCCCTGGGAAGTCCATCTGGTCCCCACATCAGTGCAACAAAATCGGCATTGTATTCAGCTGCCATGGGAAGCATCTTTTCATAGATTTCCGGCCTGCACATGATGGAATTGATTATCGGGGTCTTTTTGCAGACCTTTAAGCCTTCTTCAATCGCTTCCACATTGGAAGTATCCAACAGCAGGGGCAAGTCGGTTACTTCCTGCACTGTTTCAACTACCCAGGGCATAAGTTCCTTACCGGTTTTCTTGGCCGGACCCAGATTGATATCGATATAGTCCATACCCTGGTCTTCCTGAAACTTGGCTTCCTCCTTGATGGGGTCAGGATCCTTTTCCTTGAAGGCACGTCCGATCTTGGTGCCCATTACATTCAGGCTTTCACCGAAACATAGCATTGTCATAGGCATTAACCTCTCTATTTAAATATTTATAATTCAGTTCCACTGTTAAATAACTAGGATCCGATCTATTGACTCACTTTCTCCTTGAGGAAAGAAGGCAAATGGGCTGCTTCTCTGGGCCCAACGGTTATGGTCCATTCAGGCAACTCTTCTTCTATCTCGCCCTTGATGGCTGCGACATAACCAGGAATTATCAATTCCCTGGTATTCACCTTGTTTTCTATTCCACTCTTCTTAACAAACATACCCACATCATCTCCGGCAAAATTGCCAGCAGCCCAGGCAGTCAAAACTGACAATCCTTCGGAATCCTTGATCATCAGCCAACAGGGTACCTTACTGCCTTCTATCTCGCCGTTAACAATAAAGTAGGTAAGGGCAAAGTTGGTAGTAACCAGTACAGGCGAATTTTCGTCAGGTTTACCCACTTCGTAGATACCTTCCTGAACTGTCATCGGTCTCTGAGGATCAGTGTAGATATTCAATCTCTCCAGGAGCAA
This sequence comes from uncultured Desulfohalobiaceae bacterium, assembly GCA_913055815.1. Classification (GTDB taxonomy): domain Bacteria; phylum Desulfobacterota; class Desulfovibrionia; order Desulfovibrionales; family Desulfothermaceae; genus CAJXKR01. The sequence continues at coordinate 7,115 of CAJXKR010000052.1, forward strand.
AGAAAAGAGCATCTCGGAAGTAAAGTCGGAGAAAACTATCATGGAAGCGTATTTGGCTATTAATTGAGATCCTAGCAATGCTTCCATATCCAAGTTGGATGCCATTTCGCACGGGAAAGTGATCGTAGGAAAGCCGAAGGACTTGTTTTTATCCCTGAGTGCCGCCCTTCTTATACCAATTTGGTCTTCGTACAACTGCTTTACATCCCTGGAACCGGTATCTATAACCAAGTCCTTATGCCCCATTTCCATCAATTTATCTGTCAATTCAGGAACTTGATCTATCGATTCAGCCTTGACTGCCAAGGGGAGTTCGTTATCCTTTGCCAATTGACCAAAGTCCTCTACATTGTCCTTGGTAGCTGCATACATCAAGGGGCGTTTGAACTTGGTCGCCTCGATACCTGCCTGCATCACATCCTTGTTTTCAGTCATCAATACTACGTTGAATTCGGAATTTTCCGCGATATATTTTGCGACCTTGGCAAAAGCATCCTTGTCTTGATTCACATCCTTGACTGCCACGAATTCTGGCCTGAGATTAAATCCAACCCTATCAAACTGGAAGGCATTCCAGATTGTCAATTTATTCTGCAGTTCATCTTCAGCAATATCGGAATTTACAACAGCTGCAAAGGCCGGCTCGTTGAAGAAGGTCTTTTCGTGCCTAAATTCAACAGTCTCACCGCCCAGGGTTTTGGCCCTTACACCTTTTCCCACTTTTACTGGTCTGATTGGAGGGGCTGAAGCCTCAGCCAACTTTTCCCTGGCTTCGTCGGAAACATATGGACAACTATCCAATTCAGCCTTCCCGGCTGCGAGGTTCATAGCAAATGCCAGACATGTTGCCGCCCCGCATTCTTTGCAATTGGTCTGCGGTAGCATTTTAAAAATTTGAATTCCTGTTAAACCCATATTCCACTCCTTTTGCTATATTCGCATTTTGCGATTGATTCACTAAAATTCACAACTCTGCTTGCCACGATAAATAAGGGGTGGATTCTAAAATCCACCCCTTTTATCATCTTATCCGCCCATTATCGGATCCAGATCAAGTGCAGGATGCTTCTTTTCCTTCAAAAAGGGCATGATTTCGTCTTCCGTGGTTCCAACCGTCTCGTCGGCAATACGGTCATATAGATCCGGATATCCGAGTTCCTCTGCCCTCTTGTCCAATCTGTCCTTGATCTCTTCCTTCAAGGCCTTGGGCATCCAAACTATTCTGAGTAATCCGCCTTCATCCATATCCTTGGGTCCGTCTCCCCGGATGAACTTCCTCTGGGTAATATTGAACTTGGAGTGTCCGACAAAACCCGGTGTGGAAGCACCGCCTCCGACTGTTCCAGCCAGGGTTGTAAACTTCATTCCGCAGGGAGTATCGCCTTGATAGTCCCTGTGTACAGTCATAACACCGTTGCAAGTGGGAAGAACCGAGGCTACGCATTCGCAGCAGCCGCAGGTAGTCATGGGATCTATAACTATGGAATAGAAGTTGTAGTGATCTATTCCACCCTTGGATGCCTTGTATACGAAGTCGTTAACTCCCTTCCACTGTCCGTTTCTCTCGTCCAGGCATTCGCCTTTCTCAATGGGCTGGTTCGGGCCGGTGGGATTGATCTCGTAAGATGCCTTGCAGTCCATCCAGTTGTATGCGCCGCAAAGTCCTGTCCTTTCAGGACTCACGGAACAAACGTGGTTTGGAGCAAAGGACTGGCAGAGTGTGCAGGAATAGTATACCTCCACATCCTCGTCCCGCATATTTTCCACACGCTCGTCCCTGTACTTGTATTCAGCCCTTGCGTTCTCAGTGAGTTTGTCCACATCTTCCTTTTTGGTATACAGGGTTACCTGAACCTTATCCAATATCTTCCCAAAGTCCTGATGGAACTTGGCATGCAGCACTACACCTATGTCTCTGAGGGTAAATCCTTTCTCTACTGCCTGCTTGCCCACTCGAACCCAGGAAATGTCCCTCTGTCCGATGTGCATAACTCCCTGGATATAGTTAACCAAGTGGTGAATTTGCCTCTCCAGGATAGGTTCAAAATCGGACTGGAATTCCCTGCCTGCTACCTGGACATAGAATCCCAGGGGCAATGTCTCACCTTCATTGATATCACCCAAATCCGGGCCTTCAACAATAATATTACCATCTTCGATCTGATTCATATCAGCCTGTTTGACCAACTCTGTGCACTGTGTCTTTCCGCCACCCATCTGTGCGAAAAGGTCCGCCTTCCTGATCCGCTCGCCTTCATATGCCGGACCGAAGGAACAGGGGATATCAATCGATGTAACGGTAACTTTCAGTCCCCTGGTCTCGATGGACTTTTGCACCATTTCCTCGTGGGGGATATTGGACACCACGTGCTCGTAAGTGCAGATACCGGTGGGCAGGATTTCCGGAATATCGGTATCAGCAATGGTCGGGAATCCCCAGTTGACTGCTCCTGCAGCGGCTGCGGCCCATTCTGCGTTTACTTCGCCCAGTGCATTCACAAAGGCAAAAATACGGTTCTTGTTGTAAAGCAGATTGTTTTTGTAGTCACCTGGCTCGATGCCACCAAAAGCCATGGCTGCCCTGTTGGCGAATCCCAGGGCGAATATTGCAGCGGATATATCCGGGCCGAACGGAATAATCCTGGTATTCCATCCGATCTGTACCCCGGCTTGCCTCAGCTGCTCTGCACAGGTAGTACCGTTCTGGTTGGCAGCCAAAAATACGTAGATCCCTTTCTCCTGGTAATCCTCTATGATCATCCTGGCGGTTTCAGGATCTGGTGCTGCTCCAACTATTGCCGCAAACCCGGGTGCAGAACCATCCACGAACTCGACCCCGCGTTTCCTCATAATCACATCGTCTGCAGCTCCCAGCCAAATCTTGTCATTATCTTCGTCTATTTCTTCTGCGCTTGGAAGATAAAAATCCGGATAATTAAGATAATTCAGGGCCTCCTGGAGCTCGAACGCGAACAACGTGGCCATCCCTGCATCCAGCAATGGACCCAAATAGGGCAAATGGTTCTTGCCTTTCACATGCGGGGGTAGAAGGCTCTTGGCATACTCCAATGGAGTCTTCATATCTTCCAGTGTTTGAACTTTAACTCCGGTAAGGGAATATATAACTGGCAAATAATAAGCAGTATTGGGGAATCCAACTTCAGTACTCGCCTTATATGTTTCCAAAGCACGTCGGTACTGCCCTTCCAATTTGGAAACCACGTTATAACCGCCTTGTATAGCGGCAAATGCTACTAATTTCGACATAGTGTCCTCCTTTTTGAGGAAATTTATTACTTAATAATTACTATATTTATTCTTCCAAAGCACGCCTGTCCTCCATGGACATGAGCACTCTTTCCCTTTGCTTGTCAATGCCCAATTCATGTCTTTTCTTGTTTATATGATCGATCATCTTGTGGGCGTGTTGAATCGGATCTGCTTCACAGTCCCACATGCCACCGTATAAGTTCTCCAATTCATTATACAAATGATCTTGAAATACAGGTGCCCCGGTAACCGGCAAATGATAGCCAAATACCGTGTATACACCGGATGCGACAAAATAGTGCCCAATACTGATGGCCTTTTCACTCATCCACTCCGGCGCACTTCCTGCAACCGGCAATTCACTTATATCAGCACCCAATCCGCCGGCATTTACCACTTCTGTAGCTGCCAAGAGTATCCTGCTGTTGTCCACGCAGGAACCAAGATGCAGCACCGGGGGAATGCCCACAGTTTCACATACTTCTGCCAGGCCTTCACCAGCAAACACAGCTGCATTTTCCGGAGTCAAAAGGCCTTCCATTCCGCAGGCTATAGCGTTACATCCCGTGGTCAGAACCAAAACATTATGTTTTACCAATTCCTTTACCACTTTGATATGGGCATCGTTGTGTTTGGTCCTTGCGTTGTTGCAACCTACCACTCCTGCTACACCGCGTATTCTGCCGTTTATAATATTATCGTTCAAGGTAAAGTAATCACCTCGAAAAGTCCCACCCAACTGATATTGAATGGATTCCACTCCAAAACCAGCGACCTGGGATGCCTTTTGCCTGGGTATCATTACTTCGGATTTACGGTTCTCGTAATTGTCTATTGCCAATTTAACCAGTTTCTTGGCGTCCTCCCAGCCGTGGTGATCGTCAAATTCCATGTGGATCACGTTTTCCTGTTCCATCTTGGCAATGGGATGAGTGGTAACCACCTTGGTGTGGAAGCACTTGGCAACCTCGGCTATGTTTTGGAAAATGCACTGAATATCCACTACCATTGCATCGCAGGCACCGGTTATTATTGCCAGTTCCTGTTGCAGGAATGTACCTGCGGTGGGAATGCCGTGTCTTTGCAATATCTCGTTGGCTGTACAGCATATTCCGCCCAACTGGATGCCTTTGGCCCCCTTGGACTTGGCGTACTCGATCATTTCATCGGATTGGGCAGCTGCAACCACCATCTCGGAAAGGACTGGTTCGTGGCCGTGTACGATCAGATTTACATGATCCTCTTTCATTACACCCAGATTTGCCTCGGATTGTACAGGTGAAGGCATACCGAAAAGGATATCCTGCAGATCGGTTGCCAGCATGGATCCTCCCCAGCCGTCTGCAATAGCCGCCCTGGTTCCCTGTTCCATTAGATGCCTGTAATCCTGGTCCACACCAATATGAGTCCTGTGCATTATTTCCACGATTTCCCGGTCAATATTCCTGGGAGTTACACCCATCTTCTTCCACTTGTCGTAGAGGGGTTTGGGAGCCCTGCGCAGGTAATAAAGTTCTCCTTCTGCCTTGCCCCATTCGTTCAATGCCTTGATTCCTACTTCTTCAGCGATCTCGTATATATCACGGTCCTTTATTTCCCCGTTTTCTTCTACTGTCATGGGAACATTGAACCAGTATGCAACATCCAGCAATTTGTGTACGTCCTTGATCTCGTAATCCTGGATTTCCTTCCTGGCTGCTGCCAGGAATATTTCAGCCACCGAGCGTCCGTGATCTGAGTGAGCAGCTGCACCACCGGCAATCATCCGGATAAAGTTTCTTGCACAGATGGTATTGGCAGTAGCACCACAAACACCTTTCCTATTGTCATTGTCCTTGGTTATACCCTTGGTTAAGGGAAGCCTGCAGGGACCCATGGCACAATTCTTACAGCATATACCTTGCAGCCCAATGTTACACGGTTTTAAACTTTCCGCTCTGTCAAAAGCGGTGTCGATATTTAGCTCTTGGGCTCTTTGCTGCAATTGTTGAGTAGCCGGATCTATAGAAACATCTTTGGGATCTAGCTTTTTCTTTTCCTCTTTTGCTGCTGCTTTTTTTTCCTTGTTTTCTTCTGCCATTTCAATTCTCCTTTGAGCACTATTGATATTATCAATTAACTTAAATTTCCAACAAATATATAAACAGAATACTTATTACTGCACCCGGTTAAACTGTCTTGTCCTATCCAGCAATTTCTCCAGTGAACCTTTTTGTTCTTGTGCAGGTGTCTTGGTATGTTGGAGCTGTGCTTCCATTTCCTGCATCTTTTTCTCTAGTTGCTTATCCCTTTCCTGTTTGCGTTTCTCCCTCAGCTTTTGCTCTTCAGCTTCCAACTTGGCTGCTTCTTCTTTTTGCCATTTTTTCATCTCAGCAAACGGATCGCTTTGTTTTTGTTTCTTCTCACCCTTTTCCTGGGCAGATTTCTCTTCCGCCTTTTCTTTCTCCGCACTCTCTTCCTGTTTCATTCCCTTGACTACTTCCTGCACTGTATCTTTAATCAAGGATTTGAGTTCATTTGCATCAAGGCCTACACCGCTTCCTGCTGCTGCCTCCTGCTTGGGTGCCTCTTTTGCAGCCTCCTGTGCAGGTGCAGGTTCTGCCTGCGGTTTTGCTTCCTCTTTGGCCTCTTCCTTGGGTTTTTCCTGGGCAGGTTGAGCTTCTGCCTTGGCTTCCTCCTTGGGCTGCTCAGCAGCCTTGGGCTCTTCAGCCTTGGCTTCTTCCTTCTTGGGTTCTTCTTTCTTTTTCTCCTCTTCAATGGAGAGATCCATTTCCGGAGACCAGGCTTTGTAATCAATCTCAGCCTCTGGCAACGCCTTTTGGATCGGCTTGACGTCCTGGGCTTGACCGCCTTCTGTCAAAAGATCGGTATAGGATCTCACCATGCGAATTGCTTCCGGATGGCGCATAACCAGAATGTTGGAACCAGCCATCAGATAGTTGACAGCTGCCACTGCTTCCATCATGATGCCGCGCCTTTCCGGATCTCCCAACCTGGGATTCTCCTCCACGGGTTCATTGGCTTCCTTGCAGCGCCAGACCTCGTTGGCCAGGTTATTGATTATGGGCAATTGCAGCTTGTCATCGCCAAAAGCCAAAGCCGCAAGTTTGATCCTTTCCATAACAGAATAGGAGTACTCCATTCCGTAGCCCAAACCGCCGGTGGTGGGATCAATTACGATCTTGTCCAGTGTAAGGCCCAAATTCTCCAACAGAATATTGACCTGTTTGGCGAGGTTAACGTCAATTGGGGAGGAGGCAATCGCAGTATGGCCGTAGCCCATTACTGCTGCACCTATGGACTTGTGGTTGGCATCCTCGATCGGACCTATAAGCAGATTCTCACCGTCGCATTCTTCAGCTATCTTTTTGAGTACTTCCGCGTCCTTGTCCACATTAGCGGTGCCCCATACCGCAATGGGTACATCCACCGCTCCCACGACATTCTTTACAGTGGCAACCGCATCTGCGGGGCTCGCGTTATCATCGTTGGGATCGGTACTTTTTAACTGTATCACGATCATGTCCGCCCCGTATTCCTCTACACATTTCTTTGCCCAAGCTGCGGGATCCGAAAGGCAATCCTTGAAAGGTTCCTTTGCGGCCTCGGGCCACTCCTGAGGCTCTTTATCCCAGATTTCCATGGCAATCTTGGGCTTATTGGGAAGTTCACCTTCAAAGGAATAAAACGGCAGGGAAGTTTCGCCACCAACTTTTATGGCGTTGTTTCCTTTTCCCAGCGTAATTTCCTTAATACTACCGCTATAACTTTCTTTTACCATTTCAAAACCCATATCCACTCCTTATT
>CAJXKR010000053.1 GCA_913055815.1 uncultured Desulfohalobiaceae bacterium
CTGAATCTTTTTTCCATCCTTGCATGCAACGCAAAAATTCCCACCATGGGATATGTATCAGCATTAACATCCTCCAACTCCTGCATAAGATACATAAATCCGCCGCATTCCGCATAGATTGGATTGCCGTGGTCGGCAAAATCCAGTAGTTGGGCTTTCAGTTTTGTATTTTCCGAGAGTCTTCTTGCGTTGAGCTCCGGATAGCCACCCCCGAGATAGATTCCATATATATCATCAGGCAGGCTTGTATCTTCAAGAGGAGAAAAATAGACTATCTCTGCACCCAGTTCCTCCAACAACTCCAGATTATCCGGATAATAGAAACAAAAGGCCTCGTCCCTGGCTACAGCAATACGCAGTCCTGCAAATCTCTCTTGCCGGCGGGCATCGTTGTCACTGCTTTGCAATTCCTGGTTGAATTTATCTATTTCCAGGATCCTGTCCTGCTTGAACTCAAAACTCTTGATCATTGCATCCAGGTCCACATTTTGTTCTATCCAGCCGGCAAGATGCTCAATTCTATTACCATCCGTCTGCAAGTCTTCATTTGTGATCAATCCCAAATGCCTGGAAGGAAGCTCGATTTTCTCCTCCCTGGGTAAATGGGCTACTACCTGGATCTCCGGGAGAGACTGCATGGCCTCCTGCAAGATATCGATGTGGGCGGGACTTCCTACCCGGTTAAAAATCACCTTGTCCAAGTGCAAACCCGGATCAAAACTACAATATCCCAGGGACAATGCAGCTGCAGATCTGGCCATGGATTTGGCATCAATAACCAGGAGCACTGACAAATCCAGCCATTTGGCTATTTGGGCGGTTGATCCGGACTCCTCTTTTCCGGAAAATCCGTCAAAGAGTCCCATCACTCCCTCAACCACTCCAACATCGGCATCATTCATACCTTGACAGAACAAGCCATGATTGTATTCAGAAGAAAGCATCCAGCCATCCAGGTTATAGGATTGTCTGCCGGTAATGCGGGTGTGATGCCCGGGATCTATAAAATCCGGACCTACTTTAAAGGGCTGCACTTTGAATCCCTTTCCGGCCAGAGCCGCCATTAACCCCAGTGCCACCGAAGTCTTCCCGCATCCGCTGTGTGTACCTGCTACCACGAAGCCTGCCTTCTGCATGTCCTGTCCTTATTAGATATTTTTTAGCAAATTAATTCTCAGAATCCAAAACCGGGAATGTGCATCCACCATTGGGAAAAACAAGCACTCTTGCATCTTTTTTCAATTTTTCAGTACCCTGGTCAGTCAAATAGGAAAAAAACTTCCATAGAAACTCCATTTCTGCATCAATTTATTGCAGCAGCATATCGCCGTATAAACCATAGGTATTGTTAAACAGGATTTGTCTTAACTCCGGGATCGAAAAGCCCTTGCTTTCAGCAATCGCCCCAAGGGATACTATCAGTTGGGAGGGTTCGTTCCGTTCCTCTGGTGAAGGTCCTAGAACCGGGGCATCGGTCTCCAGCAACAGAGAAGGCACTGGAAGTTGTTTAAGCAGTTTCTGTTTTTGCCTGGAGCGGCTTACCGAGGGAGGTATGGAAAAATAGTACCCAGCTTCGATGGCTTCTTGAGCAGATGCGGCCTTGCCGTCAAAGGCGTGCATCTGTACTTTGTCCGCCCCGTGCTCCAATAGTTGCCTTATTGCGTATTTGCCTGCAGAACGGGAATGTACACTCAAGGGCAGATCCAGCTCCATGGAAAGCCGGATAAACATACCAAATACCTCCCTCTGGAGCTCTTTCTCCTCTTCAGTCTCTGCAATGCGAAAGTCCAGCCCCACCTCTCCTATTGCAGCAAGCCTGGTATGCTCCCTGCGGATAATGTCCTGGATCTCTTCTGCTTCCCGCAGATTGGCATTTGCTGGATACAACCCGGCTGCAGGCATAATCTCCGGATATTTCTCCGCCAATTCCAAGTTGTTGTACACGTCCTTCTTGTTTTCGCTAACTGTTATCATCTTTTCAATACCATGTTCCCTAGCTCTGGATACCACATGCTCCAGATCGCTATCAAAAGCGGATTCGCACAAGTGGACGTGGGTATCCACCAGGAATTGTTTCATATCTCAACTCCCATTATCAGAAAATCAGGGTTGAAAAGGTGCTTCCATTACTCCAGGGCTCTATAAAAACAGTCTTGAAATCATTGAACAAACCGTTAGCACAATGTTAATCCAGGTTATTGCAAATATTGCAACATGGATTTAGCGTACTTGAAATCGGGATTGTATTGCAGAGCTTTTTGCAAATAACGTTTGCACTTGCGAATATTACCTTTGTCGTGAAAGACCCTGGCAATATTGAAGCAGAGATGTTCATCCTCGGTTTCCAATCTCACAGCTTTGGAATAGTACTTCAATGCGTGTTTGTGCAGTCCTTTTTTCCTCAATTCAATGCCGAACTTGTTGAACAGGTGTTTTTGTTCTTTTTTAAAAGGGGCATCCATCTTGATTAATTTCTGGAAGATCTGTTCGGTATTATCCCAATCCTGCATCTCCAAATAAGTCAGCCCCAAATTGAAAGTAGCCCGGATATTTTTTTCATCTATGCACAGGGCATTGTTGAATTCGTGTTCAGCACTGAACAATTCATTGTTCTGCAGGGCTTTTTCTCCCTCCTCAATGGTTGCGTTGAGCTCTTGCAGTGCTGGCAAGACCTTGTTGTTAAACATCGAGGGTTCCGGAAGATAACAATTCAAGAATTGCTCTTTGGGAATAAATTTCTTTTCCCCGCTGGGGACAAAATTTTCGTTTATATTCCGCACTTCAACATTACCCTGATCATCTTGCTCAGCAAACACTACCTCACCTAAATCAAAACCATCAACTTCTTCAGAGGGGCAGGAATCTTCTTTTATGGAAAAAGCACCGTAAATTATAATTCCACGATAATCGTGCTGCCCATGTGTATTTTTTTGTTTATTCATTGCCGCTTAATATATCAAAAGTTGGGTATTTATCAACCTGATAAATAGGCGTAAATATATCATGGCTTTTTTTGTTCTAGAATTCAATTTGCTGTTTGTATATGGATTTTTTCTTGTTTAAGCTTAAAATTCGAAATTCGGGCAATCTTGACCTACTGGATCAAGAATATCTAATATCCGGGCAATCTTTTCCTATAGGAAAAAGGAAATAAAATCAAAATCTTGAAAATAGTAAAACTTCAAGACTCTAAATTATTGGGTTTTTTTTCAAACAAAAAGCCGGATTGAAATCTAACAAGCTGATAACAAAGAATATTTTGTTAAGCACAAAATAGTCTTGGTAAATATATTGACAATTGTTGCAATTGTATTTTAATAACTACTTCTAGTTAATTAATTCTTTCAGGTGCTTTTTAGCTTAAAAGGGAACCCCGTGAAAATCGGGGACCGGCCCGCGGCTGTAAGCGGGGACGAAAACCGCAACAAGCCACTGCCCTGCACCCACTTGGATATCGAAGCAATAAAGCCAAGGTAATCTTGAGATAAATTTTAGCTGTTCTCAAAAAGCAAAAACATTTCGATATCCAAGTGGGTGCAGGGTGGGAAGGCGCGGCAAGTAGGAAGATCCGCAAGTCAGAAGACCTGCCTGCAAGAATACGGATGTATTCACGCGGCTTTAAAATACATCCAAGCGATCGCGGCGGATAAAAAAGGGACATCCCCGGATCGACTGCATATGTCGATTCGGGGATTTTTTTTGCCTAACCAACAAACCAAGGAGGACTCATGAACAGGAAGCTTTTTATCGCGGCAGTAAGCATGTTTTTTTTCTTGTTTGCACAGCCCGTTTCAATAGCCGGAGATAATCATGGCCACGGGCACGGATCAGATGCAAAAAGAATCAAAAAAGGCATCTTGCTTGTCACTTTTGGAACCAGTTATAGTGATGCACAAAAGGCATTCCAGAATATAGACAAGCAGGTGAAAGAACAATATCCCGACACTCCGGTGCGCTGGGCCTATACATCCAAAATGATACGGGAAAAATTGGCTTCCAGGGACAAGGACATCCCCTCCCCGGCCGAAGCCCTGGCCAAAATGAAGGCTCAGGGTTTTACCCGTGTTGCTGTTCAGTCACTGCATATTATCAAGGGATACGAGTACGGGGATTTGAAATCCGTGGTGGAAGGTTTCGGTTCCATGCACGGAAAAATGCAAGACATAGTGTTAGGAGCTCCCCTGCTGTCCTCTCCTGAAAGTCTAATCAAAGTGAGGGATAGCATGTTGAACAACATCCCGGATGAACGGAGTGAAGATGAAGCGGTAATTTTCATGGGCCACGGAACGCATCATCCCAACAATGCATTTTACCAGGCGATGTCTTATCAGTTCCAGCAAGAGGACGGGTTGGCATATATAGGTAATGTCGAGGGGTCCCCCAAAATTGACAGCATCCTGTCCAATCTTGAAGAAAAGGATGTAGACAAGGTCTATCTCATGCCATTTATGTCAGTCGCCGGAGACCATGCTCAAAACGATATGGCCGGTGACGGTGAGGATTCCTGGAAATCCATCCTGGAAGATAATGGATACAAAGTAAAAACCGTGTTGAAAGGCATGGGGGAATACGACAATATCGTAGATATCTGGATCGAAAACTTGAACGATTCCATGTCCCATTTGGACTAATCGGAGCTGGAGCTATTTGCGACTTGACTTTTTAATATCGATCTATTAATAAAAAATTGCATTAAATACTGCGCTCTTTGTTGAAAAACTTTCAGGTGTCCGGATGGGCTTAAAAGGGAACCTCGTGAGAATCGGGGACCGACCCACGGCTGTAATCGGGGACGAAAGCCGCTGGAGAGCCACTGCCCTGCACCCACTTGGAGATCGAAGCAATAAAGCTTAGGTAATTTTGAGTTCGAAATCCAAGTGGGTGCAGGGTGGGAAGGCGCGGCAAGTAGAAAGATCCGCAAGTCAGAAGACCTGCCTGAAAGCGGGAGATTTGTGCCAAGGCAAAGCACATCTCCGGATCAGGACGGATGAAAATGGGACATCCCCGGATCGAAATCTCGGTCCGGGGATTTTTGTTTTTAATCACCAAGCAAAAAAAAGATCAAGTTTTGAGCAATAAAATGACTTCCGGGACAAAAAATAACAGTAATGTGTTTTATAGGCATTTATTCCTGCTTGTCTTTTTATTGTTTGTTTTGTGCCTGCTGATCTTGATTTCTGCCAGTATGGGCTATATCCAAATCTCCCTTTCCGAACTGGCGCAACTTTTTACAGCCCGTATCTTGGGATTGGAAAATATGCTGGAGCAGGTCAAGGAATTGCACCGTACTGTAGTTATTGATGTCAGGCTTCCCCGCATTTTCACCGCAGCAGCAGTCGGAGCCGGCCTGGCCCTGTCCGGGGTGGTTTATCAGGGGATTTTACTGAACCCCCTTGCTGATCCGTATACGCTTGGAGTGTCCTCTGGAGCGGCTTTCGGTGCTTCCATAGTGCTTTTGTTCAATCTGAATTTTTTCGGTGCATATACGATCCCGGTTTTTGCATTTGTTTTTTCCGGTTTAACCCTGTTGTTCGTGATCTACCTCTCATCCAGCGCCGGAGGGATATCTTCCAACAACCTCATTCTTTCCGGAATAATCATGACCGCTATACTGTCCGCAGCAATCAGTTTCTGCAAATATCTTGCCCAGGAAAAAGTCTCCATTATTATATTCTGGCTTTTGGGCAGCTTTACATCCTCCACCTGGATGGACTTCAGTTTGGTAATGATTTTCCTGCTGTTATGCCTGGGGCTGTTTGTGTTCTATTCCCGAGACTTGAACCTGATCTGTCTGGGAACGCGCATGGCCTCTTCCCTGGGGGTCAATCCGAGCAAGTTGAGGCTGATACTTTTAACCGGGTCATCACTTCTGGCGGCAGTATGTGTGTCAGTATCCGGGATAATAGGGTTTGTGGGACTTCTCATCCCTCATATGGTAAGGGGTATAACAGGTCCGGACCATTTCAAGCTACTTCCGGTCTCGCTCTTGGCCGGAGCAATCCTACTGTTGGGCGCGGATACAGTAACCCGGGCGCTACTGCCATCGGAAATCCCCATTGGTGTATTAACCGCCTTAATCGGGGGACCGTTTTTCTTTTACGTTTTTCGCAAGAGGCAGATGGCGATATGAGTTTTTCCCTGCAGAAGGTATCCTATTCCTTTACCGGGTCTGAAAATGTCCTGCGCGACGTAAGCCTGGACCTGGAACCCGGGAAGTTTTACGGAGTACTTGGCCCCAACGGCAGCGGTAAAACCACCTTCCTGGACTTGTTGCAGGGACACAAGACTGCTGCTTCCGGCAGGGTGCTGTACAAGGACTGGGACATAAATCTCTACGGGAAAAAAGAATTGGCCCGGGAAATCGCCCTTGTTCCCCAGGATTTCGTGCTACACTTCCCTTTCAGCGTGCGGGAAATCATTCTTATGGGGAGATATCCCCATCTGTCACGCTTTCAGATGCCCGGGACAAAGGATATTGAAATAGCGGAAAAGGCGATGGAACAGACCGGGACTACCAAGTTGCAGGATTCCCTGATCACCGAACTTAGCGGAGGGGAGAAACAGAGGGTCATATTCGCCCGTGCCCTGGCCCAGACTCCGGAGATACTTCTGCTGGACGAAGCCACTTCGCAGCTGGATATCAGATACGGGCTGGAGTTGATGAAACTGAGTTCCAAGTTGAATCAGGACCAGGAAACTACGATTGTGGCGGTTTTTCACGACATAAACCAAGCAGCCAGGTTCTGCGACGAGCTCTTGTTTTTCAAACAAGGAGAACTGGACTCCCTCGGACCAATAGACCAGATATTTTCCTCAGATACCTTGAACAGGATTTTCGGGGTCAGAGCCAAAATATTTTTCGAACCTTTTCTGGAATCCTGGCAGGCGGTATTTCAAACTTGAGGCTAGATTTATGAGATTTTCCAGATCGATTCTTATTTGCATATATTTTTTGTCCGCGTTCTTGATTCTGCAGTGCACGCTCTTGTGCAGTCCGGCAATATCAGGATCAGAAATACTCGGCCCCGACAGGATAAAAGATCAAAAGGGCCGGGTTATAGAGGTAAACGGTACCTTTGACCGGATCATCTCCTTGTACGGAGCACATACTGAGAACCTGTACTCCCTGGGGGTGAAGGAAGAAATAGCCGGGGTTTCCATTAACGACGACTATCCACCCCAGGTGAAAAACAAGAAGGATTTTTCCTACCATGACGGGCTGGAAAAATTTTTGGCTGCAAAGCCGGACCTGATTCTAATCAGACCCATGATAGACCGGGGATATTCCAGACTCATATCCAGGCTGGAAAAGGCGGGTATCACTGTTGTTTCACTGCAGCCGAATACTGTGCAGGAAATGAAGAATTACTGGAAGATACTGGGGGTTCTCACTGGAAAGCAGGAAAGGGCCCAAAGCATGGTCCGGACATTTGACAAGGGGATAGAATATATTTCCGGTAAAACCAACCGGATAGAGGGACGAAAAGAGGTCTATTTCGAGGCCATCCATTCCAGGATGAAAACCTTTGCCCCGAATGCGATTGCGGTTTATGCACTGAGAAAAGCCGGGGGCATACACATTGCCAGGGACGCTGACCAGGTCAAGGGAAGCAACATAGCTAGATACAGCAAGGAAAAAATCCTGGCAAAAGCAAATCAAATCGATGTTTACCTGAGTCAAAAAGGCCCCATGAACCAGGTCACAAAACAAAAAATCAGGAAGGAGCCGGGTTTCGACATTATCAGGGCGGTGAAAAATGATCAGATATACATAGTTGATGAAAAGATAGTCTCCCGCCCTACCCTGCGTATTTTACTTGGTATCAACGCAATTGGCGGATATTTGTACCCGGATATATTTGATCGAGAAGCGCACAAGTACATAAATAACTTGATACGGGATTTTTAGTGATTGGAGAATTGGTTATAAAATTGAGATCTGTGTATGTGACCGTGTCAGTATAAAGACAGTAGCCGCTAAGGTGGTTTAGGCCCAAATCTCGCTGTAGTTTTACGCCAATAATATAAAACATTTCAAACAGGATCAAAAATATGCAAAAATCAAGAGAAAATAAGCCGGGAATATTGTACGGGCTGGGAGTTGGTCCCGGGGACCCGGAACTGATACCTGTAAAGACCGCCCGTATCCTGCAGGAAGTGGATATGGTCTTCAGTGCATCATCCACCAAGAACAAGCACAGTTTGGCGACCAACATTGCTTCCAATTACCTGTCCGAGAACACCTCGGTTCGTCTTTTGCCCTTCCCCATGACCAAAAACAGGCGAGAGGCGGAAAAGGCATGGGAGGAACACAGCCAAAAGATCGTTGAGAAACTGGAGCAGGGCTTCAATGTGGCTTTTCTGACCCTGGGGGACCCTCTGACCTATTCTACCTACGGCTATCTCTTAAAGATTATCAAGAGGGATTATCCGCATATACAGATAGAAACAATCCCCGGGATCACCTCCTATCAGGCAGGAGCCGCAGCTGTGAACACCCCGTTGGTGGAGGGCGAGGAAAACCTGCTCCTTTTGTCCGGTGTTGAGGGAGGTCAAGGGCTCAGGAACATAACGGAAAAAGTCGATAACGTGGTCTTTTTAAAGGCATACAAGAATATGCAAGACATAGTGGATACACTGCAAGAAAGCGGACACGGCAAGCACAGTGTGGGTATCCTGCGCTGCGGTTTTCCGGAGGAAGAAATAGTCTGGGACATACAGGAACTAAAAGACAAACCTCCCAAGTACTGGACCATGGTTATTGGTAAACAAAATGGCGAAAACTAGTGAAAAATCCTTTAAAAAAGGACTGTATATATCCGGCGGTATTTCCCTTTGCCTGTTGACAATACTGTTTGTCCTGTATCCGGAGATCCAGTTCTCCACTCTCAGTACCAAGCTCTTGGTCCCGGTGGGACGTATTCTGTTCTTTGTAACCCTGGGACTGGTGATCGGTGAAATCATCGAATCCACGGGCTGGACAAAATACCTGGCTTTTCTCGCCGGGCCCTTGTTCAGGTTCGCCCATCTGGGGTACAGATGCAGTGCGGCATTTACAACCGCCTTTTTTTCCGGAATTGCCGCCAACGGACTACTGCTGAACTATTACCGGGAAGGACAGATAGACAAGCAACAACTCTTTTTGACCAATTTCATGAACCATTTCCCGGCATTTTTCCTGCACCTGCCCACCACCATATTCATTGTGCTGCCCCTTGCCGGGTATGCCGGAGGATTTTATTTGCTTTTGGTTTTTCTGGCAGTTGTGCTGCGCAGCTTGTTCATAGTGACGTACGGTCGCTTTAGGTTACCTGTGCCCACTCCGGATGACCCCAACGACCAATCCCGGGATTTTGCAAAATATCAAAAGAGATGGCCGGAAGTATTCCACAGGATAAGAACCAAGACCCCTATGCGGGCGCTTAGGATAATCGAGTACGTAATCCCTATCTACCTGATAGTATTCTTATTGGAAGTTTCCGGGATGTTTGATACCATAAAGTCCTGGCTCTCCCACACTGCAATAGGTGCGGTTGTACCCTTGGAATCACTGTCCATGGTGGTTGTGGGGTTTCTGGCAGACTATACTTCCGGATTCGCTACTGCCGGAGCCCTGATCCAGTCCGGGGGGCTGGAATTCAAGCAGGCGGTACTGGCCCTGATCATAGGCAATGTTGTTGCCACACCTTTAAGGGCAATCAGGCACCAATTGCCCAGATACCTGGGTGTATACACCCCGAAGTTGGGAACCCAATTGTTGATCCTGGGCCAGAGCCTGAGAGCCAGCAGTCTACTGCTGGTCGGAGGTCTTTATTTTTTGTTTATTTAATAGTTGATTTTTATGGTTTCAAAGTTCATCATTCAGTTAACCTCTGATAACAGATAACTATCCACAAGGAACTAACATGAATTCCAAAATAAATTCTGATCCTCAATCCATAGAGGATAGATCGTTTCGGATCATCGAGGAGGAAGTCCCGGAACCCAGACCCTATTCCGGAGCCAAATGGCAGGTGGTGCGCAGGATGATACACGCCAGTGCGGACTTTGATCTCCTATCCCTTGTCCATTTCCAGGGGAATGCCGTACAAGGCGGTTTGGATGCTTTGCAAAGCGGCTGCAGCATTATAACGGATACGCAAATGGTCAAGTCTGGAATTACTTCCACTAGAATGGACAAATTGGGGTGCGAGGTAAAATGTTTTGTCAGTGATCCAGAGGTAGTCCAAAATGCAAAACAAAAGCAACAGACCAGATCCAAACTGGCAGTGGAGAAGGCAATCCCGGATTTGCGCGGAGGGATATTTGTAGTTGGGAACGCACCCACTGCCCTGTATTCGCTGTTGGAAATCATCTCCAGGGAAAACCTGCAGCCGGCACTGATAGTAGCCATGCCCGTGGGATTCGTGGAGGCTGTGGAATCCAAGGATGAAGTATTGAAAACAGATCTGCCCGGCATAACGGTCAAGGGAAGAAAGGGCGGCTCCTCCCTGGCAGCCGCCTGTGTTAACTCCCTGGCGGAAATGGCCTTAAATAACGGATAAAATATAAATAAACATAAGCGAATCATATAAACGAGACGGAACAATCATAACCATGCTCCAACGGAGCATCTTATAATAGCATAGGGTGAAGCGGGTTAACACCCTGGGCTTTTATAATATCCCTTTTCAGGGAATATATAAGGTTAAA
This sequence comes from uncultured Desulfohalobiaceae bacterium, assembly GCA_913055815.1. Taxonomy (GTDB): domain Bacteria; phylum Desulfobacterota; class Desulfovibrionia; order Desulfovibrionales; family Desulfothermaceae; genus CAJXKR01. The sequence goes on from CAJXKR010000053.1 coordinate 10,693, forward strand.
GACAAAAATATGTCAGATAAACTAAAAGAAGGATTTACCACCGGTTCTGCTGCCGCAGCTGCGGCAAAGGCGGCACTGCTCTATCTGGGTGGCGAGAGCGTCCCGGAAAAGGTAAATATTCCCCTACCCTCGGATGAACGTATCCAGATTCCCGTATATGAAGTCAAGGACAATAGTCCCGGGGCTATGGCCACGGTTGTAAAGAACGCGGGGGACGACCCGGATGTAACACACAAGGCACATATTAAGGTGAAACTTGAACTGAATGATGCCAACAGCCGGGAGAATATTCAGCTTCTTGGCGGAGAGGGAGTAGGAGTAGTAACCAAGCCGGGATTGCCGGTAGAGATAGGAAAAGCTGCAATCAACCCGGAACCGGAAAAACAAATAAGAAAGAGCATTAACGAAACACTGGATCTTTTGGGGCTGAATCATACAGTTCGTGCAACAATAAGTGTGGTGAACGGGGAAAAGATAGCCAGGAAAACAATGAATCCCAGGCTTGGTATAAAGGGCGGAGTGTCCATCCTGGGCACCAGGGGAACAGTCAGGCCTTATTCCCGCAGTTCCTACCGGGCTACGATTACTTCCGGGCTGGATGTGGCCAGGGCTGCCGGATTACATGAAGTAGCCCTGAGCACTGGCGGAAGGAGCGAGGGCATGTTGAAACAACATTTGTCCTGGCTCCCGGAGTCCGGATTTGTCCTGGTCGCGGATTTTTTTGAATTCTCCCTGGACAAGTGCAGGGAAAAGGATTTCAAGCATGTTTATTACGGATGTTTTTTTGGTAAACTGCTCAAAATGGCCCAGGGATTTTCCTATACCCATGCCAAGATAACCAGGATAGATTTTTCCCTGGTAGCCTCATGGTGCAAAACTTCCGGGATAGAACCAGAGCTGGCCGAGGCGGTCAGGAACTCCAATACCGGCAGACAAGTAATGAACTACATCCTGGAGTCGGTAAACAAAAAGCAAATCATCCAGGAAATAACCTCAAAGGCTATTGCTTCTGCCAGGGACTTCAGCGCGAGGAATTTGGCTATCACCTATTTTGTGTTTGATTATGAGGGAAATCTGTTGACTCAACTATCAGCTTGAAGCTATTTATTTAGTTCCCTGGGCAATCATTTGTTTTCTGTAGTTGTACAATCACACTAGATCAACTTATTTTCTATAAACAAATTCTCTAATTCTCTTTGCACTAATTCTCTAATTTTCTTTGCACTATTAATATAGCACTATTATGACTCAAACAAACTATATACATGTAATCGGACTGGGAATGGATTTCAGCGATATTCCCCCAAGCTATAGAGAACTTGTAGAGCAGGCTGACGTATTGGCAGGTGGAATCAGGTTGCTGCAGACTTTTGAATATCTACAAGCCGAACAAATAGCAGTAAGTGCACCGGTCGAGAAAAGCATAACTCGAATCGAGGAGGCCAGGAAGCTGGGGAAACAGGTTGTAGTACTGGCTGACGGCGATCCCCTGTATTTCGGAATCGGCCAAAGGCTACTCCGCAATCTGGGATCAGACAAGCTAAGGATATACCCCAACGTCACAGCTTTGCAGACAGCCGCTTCCAGACTGAAGCTACCCTGGTCGGATATTCACACCGTATCCCTGCACGGACGCAAGGATGTACATCCCTTGTTGGCCATACTCAGTGAACACAACTTGGCAGGAGTATTTACAGATAAAAACAACACACCGGCCACTATAGCGGATGTATTAATGCACAAGGACAGGAACAATTTCCTTTTGCATATATGCGAGGATCTTTGTACCCAAAATGAGCGTATACACTCCTTGTCCCCGGAAGTAGTGCAAGATTCGAACTTTTCCGACTTGAATTTCGTTATCGTGGAACGGCTGGCACCTCCCAGGGTTGAACCCGGACTAGGTCTGGAGGATGCAAATTATATTCACGAAAACGGGATGATTACCAAGAAGGAAATCCGGGTACAGGGCTTGTCTGAACTAAATATCCAAAAAGGGGAAACAATATGGGACTTGGGAGCCGGTTCCGGAGCAGTGGCGATTGAAGCCTCCTGGCTTTCCGGGAGTGGCCGGGTCTATGCCGTGGAGAAGGCTCCTGAACGAATTTCCCGAATAAAACAAAACGTTACAAATACCTGCAGATACTGTGTGCACCCAGTCCAGGGGGAAATCTCCGCCTGCCTGGACGACCTCCCGGACCCGGACCGCATATTTATCGGAGGGGGTGCTGGCAGGGACACATCCATACTGGAACGTTCAATTAAGCGTATCAAACCAGGGGGCAGAATAGTCCTGCATTTCGTACTCCTTGGCTCACTGGCAAAGGCTCTGGAATATTGCCGGGAAAAGGGCCTGGAACACCAGGTAACCCATCTGCAGATAAGCAGGTCCTCCGAATTGCAGGGGGATATTCGGTTTACTCCCCTAAACCCGGTGTATATCCTACAGATTAGTGCATAGAAAATTAGATAATTAGATAATTAGATGATTAAGGGATTGGAGAATTGAGGGATTGAGGAATTGGAGAATTGGACAAGAGCAAAAGACAAGACAATTATCCCCTGAAAGGGGATTTTATAAGAGCCCAGGGTGTCAACCCTGGGGATAGTTATAAGCAAAAGGTAAAACCAAGAACGAGGAACGGCGAACAAAGAACAAATAACAGGAGCACACCTTGAAAAAACTGGAATCCAAAGTTTATTTCATAGGGGCCGGGCCAGGGGATCCGGAACTGATCACGCTTAAGGGAATGCGGATTATCGAGTCCGCAGACCTGGTACTGTATGCCGGTTCACTAGTACCGGAAAGCATTACCGAGTCGGCCCAGGATAAAGCTATAGTAAAAGATTCCTCCTCGATGAACCTGGAGCAGACCCACGAACTTATGCGGGATACAGTGCAAAACGGTGGCGCAGTGGCCAGGGTGCACACAGGGGACCCCTCTTTGTACGGAGCTATCCGAGAACAGATAATACTCTTGGAACGAGACGAACTGAATTACCAGGTTATTCCCGGAGTTACCGCGGGATTCGCCGCAGCTGCCAAAGCCGGTGTCTCCTTCACCCTACCGGAAAAAACCCAGAGCTTGATATTTACCCGGATTTCCGGAAGGACCTCTGTCCCGGAAAAAGAGAGGTTGTCCTATCTGGCAGAACACAATTGCTCCCTGGTATTGTACCTTTCCGCCTCACTGGTGGAAAACGCAGTATCAGAACTTAAGCAAGGCGGATATGCGGCTGACACGCCCGTGATTATCGCCTGCAGCATCGGATGGCCTGGAGAAGAAGTAATAAATACAAGACTGGATAGAATGGCAGAGGTTACAACACAACATGAGATAGGTAAG
>CAJXKR010000054.1 GCA_913055815.1 uncultured Desulfohalobiaceae bacterium
AATTTTCTTTTATATTAACTTTCATGCCCTGACTGACACAACAAAGTACTAAAAATTCTTTTTCTTACACTTACAACTTACAACATATAACTTATAACTGTTAATAACCTCGAACATCGAAGAGGGAGCCAAACATGGACTATAGAACAGTACTTACCACATGCCCCTATTGCGGGTGCGGATGCAATTTCTACCTGGAAGTGTTGGACGGGGATGTAGTGGGCACCATACCCTGCAAAACCAGTCCGGTGAACCAGGGGACCCTGTGCATAAAAGGCTGGAACGTGCACGAATTCGTGCAAAGCAGAAAAAGGCTAACCAAGCCCATGGTCAGAAAACAGGGTGAGCTTACAGAGGTTTCCTGGGAGGAAGCCCTGGATTATACCGCATCCAAGCTAAAGGAAATCAAAAACAACCACGGCTCAGACAGTACTGGATTCCTGGCTTCCGCCAAGGTAACCAACGAGGAAAACTACATATTCCAGAAATTCGCCCGGGCCGGGATTGGCACGAACAATATAGACCACTGTGCACGCCTCTGACACTCTTCCACGGTGGCAGGGCTTGCCGCCTCGTTTGGAAGCGGAGCGATGACCAATTCCATCCAAGAGCTGGAAGATGCCAAGTGTATTTTTATTACCGGGTCAAACACCACCTCCTCGCATCCGATTATAGCCTCCCGCATTTTCCGGGCCAAAGAAAAAGGGGCCAAGGTGATTGTAGCAGACCCCTGTCGGATACAAATCGGGGACCTTGCTGACATCCAAGTACATCAAAAGCTGGGTACGGACGTGGCCCTTTTGAACGGCATAATGCACGTAATTCTGCAAAACGGCTGGGAGGACCGGGAATTCATAGACAATCACACCGAGGGCTTTGAAGAGTTCCAAAAGGAAATCCAAAATTATACCCCGGAGAAGGTAGCCGAGCTAACCAATATAGACAAACAGGACATTGAAAAGATCGCAGAGCACTTCGCCCTTGCTGAGGCATCCTCCATTGTATACTGCATGGGCATTACCCAGCACACCACTGGTGTGGACAACGTGAAATCACTCGCCAACCTGGCCATGTTAACCGGGAACGTGGGTAAATATGCCACCGGGGTAAATCCGCTGCGCGGACAGAACAACGTCCAGGGGGCATGCGATATGGGAGGTCTGCCCAATGTTTTCACCGGTTATCAGGCGGTAACCAATGAGGATATCAATCAAAAGTTCTCACGGGCCTGGAACGCCGAGCTATCCAATCGGATCGGGCTTGCCATCCCGGAAATGATGGCAGGACTTGAGGACGGCTCCCTCAAGGCCCTCTATGTTATGGGTGAAAATCCGGTAATGAGCGACCCGGATTGCAAGCATGTCCGCAAGGCGTTGCAAAATGCGGAACTACTCGTTGTGCAGGACATCTTCTTGAACGAGACCGCTGAACTGGCTGACGTGGTACTACCCGGAGCCTCATTCGCGGAAAAGGACGGGACGTTCACCAATACGGAAAGACGGGTGACCAGGGTAAGGCAAGCCATAGAACCAGTTGGGGAAAGCAGGAGTGATTGGGAAATCATCCAGGACTTGTCCAACAAACTAGGCTACAGCATGCAATATTCCTCTGCAGAGGAGATCATGCAGGAAATAGCCGAGATGACACCCTCCTACGGCGGAATAACCTTTGAGCGCCTGGAAGGCGAGGGCCTGCAGTGGCCCTGTACCGATCAGTCCCACCCCGGAACCAAATACCTGCACAAGGACGGATTTGCCCGGGGAAAAGGCAAGTTCCACCCCATAGAATTCAAGGCCCCTGCAGAGACTGTCGATGAGGAATACCCCTTGTGGCTTACCACCGGCCGTGTCTTTGCCCACTACCATACCGGTACAATGACCAGAAATTCACCCACACTGAATTCTGCGGTTGAAAACGGATTTATAGAAATAAATCCCGCTGACGCGGATAAGCTTCAGATATCCCAGGAAGACAAGGTTCATGTCTCCTCCAGGCGGGGTAATATCGAAATTTCTGCCCTGGTGACCAATCGCGTGGAGCCGGGAACAGTATTTCTACCCTTTCATTTCGTGGAAAGCAACGCCAACGTGCTGACCAATCCCGCCATCGATCCAATTGCCAAGATACCGGAATACAAGGTTTGTGCAGTCAAGCTGGACAAAGCAAGCTAAACACCGATAAATATTGAGACCCGCCGGTACCAAGTGACCGACGGGTCTCATCCTTAAACTCCTTTAAGCATAATCCAAAAGTTACAAATTTAATTGATTGACAGACAAAAATTTTCCCTTGGAGGAATACAAGTACATGCCCTGTTTATACTCCGATTCCACCAAATCCTTTTCCTGCAGATATGTTAAATGCGCCAAGGCCTCGGTGGTGGCAAAGGCTTTTTGCGCCAGGGGAATCTCCTCCCAATCAGTATAATTCAAATCCCATTTTATTTTGGAGGCAATCTGATACGGAGTTAAGGGCTTAGTGTTAAAAACCTGCAATAATTCCAGCAACCGGTCCTTGTGATGTTTTTTGATTTCCGTTATTCGTTGCCTCATATTATGAAAAGAAATTCTGTGTCCAGGCAAGACCAGGTCCACTGAATATTCGGATATCTTGTCCAAACTCTCCAGATACTGCTTTAATGGATTGGTATTTTCCTCCCACTGTGCAACATTGGGGGTAATTTCTTGCAGTATATGATCTCCTGCAATCAAAATCCTGTGCTCAGGCTCATACAGGCACATATGTCCCCTAGTATGGCCGGGGGTTGATATACAAACAAATTTATAACCATTTATGTTGATCTCATCCTTATCTTTTACATAGGTAAAATCCAGCTTGCCCTTGGGACCATACTTGATGGATTGCTGCCCCCGTCCGAATTGCTGCATTTCAGTTTCCGGTATGCCGCAAGATAAAGCGTAATCCAGCATTTTGCCCCATTCAAGGGGAGTGTTGATTATTTCAGCGTCCTCCACACTGCAGTAAATACTGGTTGTTTCAGTTTTAAGTTCAGGAACCAGACCGGAATGATCCGGGTGCATATGCGTTAGGAAAAAGTCTACACTCCCCAGGGAAATACTCAGGCTATCCAATCCCCGGATTAAAGCATCGTGACATTCCCTTCTGTTCAAGCCGGTATCAATTACCAGGCTCCTGGAATCTCCCTTGATTACATAGGAATTTAGATACTTGAGGGGATTGTTGGGCAAAGGGATTCGTAAACTATATATACCCGGAAGTATTTGAGTTATCATTTTTTTCCACCCGATTAATTCACAATAAAAATATCACAGCTGAAAGAATTACAACCTGCACTCCTCTCCACCTTCACAATAATTCCTAATGAATTGCCCCAGTTGAATACCCAAGTGATAACATTCCTTGCCCTCAATGCAAGCATCCACATCCTGTGGTTCCAAGTGCGTGGCCAGGTTGTGCTCCCCTTTTTTGAACTTGGCAATCCAGGCATTTTTATCCTGATCAAAACTAACTTCCAAATCCAATCTGAACTTGTTTATATCAGGATAAATTTGCTCCAGTTTCTCTTTTATCTGCATCGCATTGGTCTGCATAGAAACCTCCTTTGATACGTTAAAATATCTCCAAAAACATCATTAAATTAATACGTATAATGTTAATGCGACTTTTGTATGGTTGTCAAACTGAAAAGCTTATTGGAACTTCGGGAAAAAAATTCAATAGTGGAAGCTAAAGGTTATATAATTGGGATAAGTTACCTCGGAGTCATAAGTTAAAACTCAAGTTGTAGTGCAAAAAGATTTGAAAGTTTTATAAAAAATAATATATTCGTAATCGATCCAAGCTCTAAACCTGCAAAAAATTTGAGAGGTGGTTTATGAAATCATTGCGCGAGTTGCAATCCAGGGATTTGCTTTATTTTTTCTTTGATATGATCATGATGCTGATCCTATTGGCAAATCTATCCTGGATTGTGTTTGACTGGATCTACTCCATCAATGCGGTGGAAACATTCCTTGCATACAACTTTCCCGGTTTTCACAACTTTTATACTCCTTTTCACAAGCACTTTTTCTATTACGATCTCTTCTTCGTGGGTATATTTGTAACCGAGATCCTGATACGCTGGGGTATATCCATATATAAACAAACATATCATCGCTGGTTTTTTTATCCTTTTGTGCACTGGTACGACACACTTGGATGCATTCCCATCGGCACTTTGCGTTTTCTCAGAATTATCAGGATAGTATCCATTTTTTATAGATTACAGCGTTTACACCTTATAGACCTAACTAATAGTTACATATACAAAAAGTTCTATAAGTACTTGGATGCATTGACTGAAGAGATTACGGACCGGGTGATAGTAAAGATGATCAATGGTGTACAAGAACATTTAACAGAAGAAAGCCAAGTCATAAAGCATATCAATCACAATATCATCAGGAACAAGAAACCACAACTTACAGCATGGCTTTCCTCAGGAGTGCAAAAAGCGCTACAAAACAACTACCCTACCAACAGAAAAGTCATCAGGGATTATATAAGTAGCAGAATTAAAGAGGCGATAAACAAGAACAAGGAAATGTCTACTATTGGTCATGTCCCGGTACTTGGACAAAAAATCAATCGAAATATCGAAAGGATAGTTAGTGATCTGGTTTTCAATGTTTTGAATGATTGCATGCAGGATATTGATTCCAACAGGATAAATCAAGTCATAGAGGAGCTCACAGACATTATATTCGAGGCAGTCCTAAACGAAGATCACCATGATGATCTGAACAGGGTTTTATCAGATACGCTTATTCAATCACTTGAAATAGTTAAAGACCAGGTATTGATCCAGCAATGGAAATATAAACATTAAAAGCGTTGTTTACCGCAACAATGCAATTCAACTTCCACACTGAGTTTATCTGGAAAGAAGATATAAAGAAGGTGGATGGAACTGGAACAGAGTTGTATGAAGATCTCCGAGATCAAACAAAAGTGAAATCACAAAAACAATGTAACTCAATTAAGTAGGGAGAAATAAGTAATTGACAGTTTTTACAACTAGGAGTGATCGTCCTTTACCGAACCCGAACCGGCAAGGGGTTTGAAGCTTGCCTTGCTCGCACCGCAGATAGGGCAGCACCAATCCCGGGGCAATTCGGTGAACTTGGTCCCCTTGGGAATATTCAATTTGCGAGGCGGCCGATCAGGGTCGTAAATGCAGCCACAGTTAGCGGTTTGGCATTGATACATTTCTTCCGGATTTGCCATTTTATTTCCTAATAAAAGAAAAAGCTTACAATCTGGAGCCGGCGAGGCGATTCGAACGCCCGGCCAACTGATTACGAATCAGTTGCTCTTCCCCTGAGCTACGCCGGCTCGACAGTTAGAAAAATACCGGGATAAACTCAAAGTGTCAACACGTCTTGTGCGCAAAATATTAGCCTTATCTTAATGCCCTTCCATCCCCTTAGCTTTCAACTTTCTCAATCCTTTTCAGGCAATTCATCCACCCGGAAAAGGTAAAAATTTTGAGCAGCAGATCGGGGTTTGACTACCGATTTTGCACCTCCATCCAGATGAGCGCTATTTCAGTTGAACCGGACAAAACCTGAAATCCTAATTGAACTTTGATCACCCTCGGGAATCATCACAAGCATCGTCCGAATCATTGAAACGTGCACTTTCGGGATCAGACGGGGACTTGGTACATAAATCCAGAGGGGCCGCTACCATGGGTTTCCCGCAACATTCGGGAACCGAACCATCATTTACCACCTTTGTTTGCTGGCATTCGCCGCATTGATAACCTTTCTCCTCAGTCATGACCTATTTCTCCTTGGTTAAAGATTTGAAATCAGGGATTGCTGCAGACAGAAAACTCTTCCTTCTGCTTCACAATCCGCCTCCCAAAACAATCCCGGTTTTTCTCCCCTTTAGCTGCACACTCCGCTTGTAATGCAAGAAAAACACTTCTCCACCCTGTTCAGTAGCGATTTTCACAAAACGCCTAGCACTACTGCGAAAGTTTTATATTAACCTTCCGAGATAACTTAGATCTATTTAAGCCGCAGCCGGGTGGTACACTGTGCGACTTGCTCATCCTGCCCTCTTGAAGGCTGGACAAAAGTGGACCACCCGGCAAGGCTTAAAGTTTCGCTGTAGTGCTAGTTTTTGGTTCGAATAACCGTGATAATTTTAAGAGTATTAAGGGAGAGACTCCAGGTCAATACTATGCGGCAAATTTCTAGTTGGATTTTAACTACAGAGACAATTTTCTATTCTAAGAGCCTGATAATTTGAATTAATTTAAGCCGCAGTTATTTATTTTAAAGGAACCCGGCATAATACCGGGTTCCTTGGTCTGGTTTCGATAATGGGGGTCGCTCTGGTTACTGAAATTAAAACCCCGATCATCTCTTATGAGGCAGGGATTGGAAGTATTCCTTGGTGGTCCGGAAAATAACCGGACTAAGAGCCAACAGGGCTATTAGATTGGGAACTATCATCAGGCCGTTCATTATATCCGAGAAGGTCCAGACAATGTCCAGTTCTATCACCGCTCCCACCAGCACCAGGATAACGTAAACATATCTATAGGGTGTAACCGCCTTCAATCCGAATATGTACTCCACAGCTACTTGTCCGTAGTAACACCAGGCCAGGATAGTGGAAAAGGCAAAGAAAATAAGTCCGAATCCCACTATAGCCCCACCCGGTCCGGGAAGGCCCTGGGAAAAAGCCATTGTGGAAAGTTCGGCACCGGTTTGACCGCTAGTCCAGGCACCGGTCATGATAATGACCAGAGCGGTAAGGGAACATACACAAATAGTATCCAGGAAAGTGCCCAACATACCTATAATTCCCTGTTTGACCGGATCCTTGGTTTGGGCTGCAGCATGCGCCATGGGAGCACTTCCCAAGCCCGCCTCGTTGGAGAACACTCCCCTGGCCACACCAAAACGCATAACCGCTATTATGGTAGCACCGGCAAATCCGCCGGAAGCTGCAGTACCTGTAAAGGCATCCTGGAAAATGGTTTGCAGGGCTGCTCCAAGTTGGGATACGTTGCTAAAGATTATCAGCAGGGCACCCAATACATAAATAATCGCCATAAAGGGCACTATCTTTTCAGTGACATTGGCTATTCTTTTAATCCCCCCGATAACAACTGCAAAGGTAAGTCCTGCCAGGACTACTCCTGTCACCCAGTAGGGTATTTCAAAGGCCCGTTCCACCGCCCTGGCCACAGAATTGGATTGTACGGTATTTCCAATCCCGAAGGCTGCTACCGCGGCAAACAGGGCAAACAGGAATCCGAGCCATTTCCATTTGTCTCCCATTCCGTTTTTGATGTAATACATGGGGCCACCTGCAAAAGAGCCGTCAGGCATGGTTTCCCTGTATTTTACAGCCAAAATCGATTCCCCGAATTTGGTGGCCATACCGAACAAAGCGGTAATCCACATCCAGAACACGGCACCCGGTCCACCCAGGAAAATAGCGGTTGCCACTCCAGCTATATTCCCTGTTCCTATGGTTGCGGACATGGATGTCATCAGTGCCTGGAAAGGGGTAATATCACCCTCCCCTTCTTGCTGTTCCTTCTTCCTTCCCCTCATCAAAAGCTTGAATGCGTATCCTATCTTGCGCACAGTTTGACCACGAAGGCCCAAAGTAAGATACACTCCTGTTCCCACCAGGAAAATCAACATATAAGGACCCCAAACGAATTCACTCACTTGCTCCAGAAAAGAAATGATTGCTTCCATACTATTCTCCTTGTTTAGATGCTTGTTACATAATTGAACCAGCTAACCAAGCCCCCTCCAGGAATAATAAAAAAACCGCAAATATATTGACGAGTTATAGTAGTGTTGTATAACTGAAATTGAGAATGGTTTCAAGCAGGCTGGAACAGGGATATGAGATTTTTGACAAAATTTACTTCCTGAATCATCTTATATTTAGTCTTTTAGCTAGTTTTCCGGATGGGAACTAGCTAATTGTACAATTATTGGACAAGGATATGCAAGACCCCCTGAACATCTTGAAAGGCCTGGCAGACGGCAACAGGCTCCGGGTCGTGCCGGCTTTGATGAAACAAGAAGAACTCTGTGTATGCCAGATCACTGAGCTTTTGCGCCCGGCTGCAGCGACAGTGTCCAGGCACATGAACATCCTGCAAAATGCCGGATTGGTACATAGCCGCAAACACGGCCGCTATGTCTTCTACTGAATTGCCGAGTCCTTTCCGGATTTGCTCTGCCAATGGTTGAGGCAGGAACTGAATGAGTCGCCACAAATTCAAAAAGACAGAAATGACTTGGCCGATATTCTTTCCTATGACCTGGAGGAGTTGTGCAAGCTGCAGAAGCAGCGTTTTGAATGCGGTGAGCAATAGTTCGTTGTGCGTCTATTTTGTAGTCATGTTCCTGATCACCTTTTATATGTCCATGAAGTTCAGGGCGAGCTATGAACAGTCCACCACCCTGTCCTTTACCGCTGCCTCAAACAACTTCGAGTTGGCAATAGCCGTATCGATTGCGGTTTTCGGCATCAACTCAGGGGTGGCATTTGTCGCTGTAATCGGCCCCCTGATCGAGGTGCCGGTGCTGATTGCTCTGGTAAACGTGGCACTGTGGTTCAAAAACAGATATTTCCCATATGCAGTGGAAACACCTACCGGGTGTGCCGTGTAACCTGCAGGGAGGTGCTGCTGGATCTTTTCCGGGTTCTTTTCTCACCTAATTGCAGATAGGCTCCGAGCCCGGGGAGAGATTGTTCAAGTAATCCACCACAAGGGATTGCTCCTGCTTGCTAATATCCATGTCCTTCTCCGCCATCCGGCGCACTGTACCTTCCCAGTACTCCTTCCCCTCGTCCAGGCTGGAACAGGTTATCATGTGGGAGTGGCACTGATTACATTTTTTCAGGGTCAAATCTTTCCCGCTGGGAGAACCTTCTCCCCCGCTGCATCCGATGAAAATAAACAACGCAACAACCGCAAACAGGAAATAAACACGTGACATAAGACCAACCTCTTGTTTAAAATCTTTCAAACATATCAAATTGCTATCACCACAACATCCAGGCATTTTCCATTTCCTTCAGTTGAATGCAAAACGCCTCTTCCCGGTTCTTGATACCAGCTCCACACTATCTTGCTGTGCCATTCGCACAAATGGATCACTACGCAGATCAGGCAAAAGCTTCCATTATTTCTGCCATGTCCTTCCAATCGCGTTTTTGATCCGCAAGAGGCCCTTTGCCGCTTGCGGCTATACTATCCTCAAACCCCTTTCTTGAAGCATCGAAATAAATAATACCAGTGGGTATAGTGTCCCCCCACTGCTGGCTCAAGGACATAGCTTTCTCCCAGTTTCCGGGATCGTGGGATTCATCCAATGGTGTGCACCGCTTTTTGTACCATTCAAAGGTATTAACCCTGTTAAAGGATACACAATGCTGCAGTATATCCACGACTGCAAAACCCGGGTAATCGATCGCGGATTGGATCAAGTTCACCAATTGCTCTTGCTGCCCAACGAATCCCCTGGCCACGAAACCTGCCTGCATGGCCACGGCAACACTCAAGGGGTGGAACGGCTCCAGCTGTACTCCCCGGGGCTGGGCCTTGGTCACGTGCCCGGTGGAGGTAGTGGGACTTGCCTGCCCCTTGGTCAAGCCATAGATCTGGTTGTCGTGAACCAGCACGGTCAGATCGACATTACGCCTCAGGGCTGCCAGGAAATGGTTGCCACCTTCCCCGTACATGCAACCGTCCCCGCTTTCCGCGACCACGTTCAAACCCGGGTTGGCCAGCTTGGCACCCGTGGCTACCGGCAGGGAGCGGCCGTGCAGCCCGTTGAACAGGTTGCAGTTAAAATAGTGAGGTGTCTTGGCAGCCTGTCCGATACCGGTGACAAAAAGCACATCCTGCGGAGCGATATCCTTTCCTGCCAAGGCCTGCTTCAAGCTGTCCAGGATCAGGAAATTCCCGCAACCTGGGCACCAGGCAGTCTCGTACTGTCCAAAATCTTCAGTGGATACCATAATCATCCCTTGGGTTGGTTAAATGTTCTAGGTTCGAGGTTCTAAGTTCGAAGTTCGAGGTAATTCACCCTTTCAGGGCCAAAAAATCGGGGTATCATTTTTACTAAGATATCCTTTTAGTTAACACTTTGGAAAACTTGACTACAATGTAGCGAGCAAACCTTAAAACTCTAAAACTTTCCATGTTCCAGTTTTTGCAGAATAAAATCCGGGGTCAAGGGAAGGCCGTCGTATCGAAGCACCCGGCGGCCAATCTCAAAACCGGTCTCTCTTTTCAAGAGATTGGCGAATTGCCCGGTAGCATTCCCCTCAACGCAAACTACCGAAACCGCCTGCTGCAACCTTGCCTGAAAATGTTCCGGTTCCAAAGGCCAGACCTGGGAAAAGGCAAGGATTGCCACAGATTCCCCCTGGAAGTTCAATCTTTCTGCCGCCTCCTGGACCGCTCCCTTGCCGGAACCCCAGGTAATCAACAGCAGATCCGGATCCTCCGGCCCTTGGTAAGAGGGAGGAATCACTTCCTGTTTTATACCCTGCAGCTTTTGCAGCCGCTTGTTAACCATTTGCACCCGCACCTGGTGGTCCTCGGTTATATGACCGTCCGGAGTGTGCTCGTCACTGTCAGCAACTACCAAATTCCGGGTTTTGCCCGGTAGCAATCTGGGAGAGACACCGCTCTCGGACCAGGCATATCTTTGATATCCCTGGGGTTGTTCCACCTGCTCCCACGGCTTGACCGGAGCGCTGACATAGCCGGGATCGAACCTTTCCACCGAACGTACGGAGTCAGCCAAGTACTGATCCGTCATGACTATGGCGGGTGTTTGATACCTCTCTGCCAGATCCAGTGCCCGGGAAGCAAGATAAAAACATTCCTCCACCGTGCCGGGAGCAAGAATCGCCCTGGGAAATTCCCCGTGGCCGGAATACAGAGCCAGTTCCAGATCCCCCTGTTCCGTCCTGGTGGGCAGTCCGGTAGCAGGACCGGGCCTCTGCCCCAGTACCAGCACCAGTGGTGTCTCGGTCATCCCGGCCAGGCTTATCCCTTCACTCATCAGGGCAAACCCGCCCCCTGAAGTGGGAACCAGGCTCTTGCCACCGCAGAAAGAGGAACCAATCGCCATGTTCACCGCTGCGATCTCGTCCTCTGCCTGTTCGCACACGATCCCCATTTGATCGGAATATGAGATGAGGTTCAGGGCCACTCCGGTGGCAGGAGTCATGGGATAGAAGGAACAAAAATTCACTCCAGCTGCCATGGCACCCAGTGCGATGGCCTGATTGCCGTTCAGTGCCAGTTTGCCCTTTCCAGAATCCGGCTTAGAGAGGGGATCAAACTCCGGGGACTGTTCGGCAGCCCACTTATAGCCGCTTTGCAGTGCCTGCAAGTTCTTGTCAGTCAACTCCCCGTGCTTTTCTCCCACTGTCTCCTCCACCACCCTGGAGACGACTTCCTGCTCGATCCCCATCAGGGCCGAAACCACACCCAGGGCAGCCACGTTGTGTACGATTTTTTCCTTGGCCAAGTCTGAAAGGGGGATGCTCAAAGTTTCTACCGAGCCTGAGGCATCCATGTTTTCACCTGTCAAAATCAGGCCGTAGCTGGCTAGATAATCCGCGTGTACACTCAGGGTCTCTTCAGTAAAGGCCACGAGGAGATCTATTTCCTCACCGGGTGCATACACAGGCCCCAGACCGGTCCTGATGGAGAAATAGTTGTGTCCTCCCCTGATCCTGGACATGGCGCTCTGGCTGGTCAGGACTTCGTAACCCGCACGAACCAGGGCCTTGGCAAGTATCTGCCCCAAGCTCTCAATCCCCTGGCCCGCCTCGCCTCCTATCCGGATCAGCCTTTTTGTCTCCCTGTTTGATTTTTCCATAAAAACTCCGTGAGATCCCGGGAAAGTGTTATTCGAACAAAAATCCCAGGATCTGGTTCAGTGATCCCAGACAAGAGCGGATTTCCTCCAACTCCCCTGCTCCCAGTCTCCTGTCCTGCTGCAGGGCCACTAGCTGCTCCAGGACCTTGATCAGGAAATCGACTGCTTCCGGGACATCCAGGTCGTTGTACAAATGCAAATACACCCCGCTAAACAGGCGGGAAATCCAATCCGCATCCTCGGGTGTATCCGGCTCTTTATCTTCCTCCCTGCCGCTTTGCAATTCCCGGATCAAGTCCTGGATATAACTGAATTTACTCCAGGCTGCGTCGATATTTTCCCTGTCCAGGTTCAACTTACTGCGATAGTGGACAGAAAGCAGGAAGTAGCGCAAAAACTCCGGGCTCCAATCCTTTTTGTACAAATCTTCCGGGTACACGATATTCCCCTTGCTCTTGGACATCTTGGAGCCGTTCACCAGCAAGTGCTCCCCGTGGAGCCAGAACGGGGCGAAGGTGTTGCCTGACACAGATTCCATGAGCGCAATATTGTAATCGTGGTGCCTGTACAGGTTGTCCACACCGCCGCAGCAAATATCCAGTTCATAACCCAGGTACTCGCTTATCATGGCCGGGTCCTGGATGTTCCAGGCAGGCCTTCCCGGACCGATCCCGGTTTCCCAGATAAAGGGATCACCGCTCTTGCCACCGTGCCAGAGGATAAAATCCCCCAGGTTCCAGCGCTGTCCGGGATAGGTATCCCTTCTGAACCTGACTCTCTTATTGGGCCAGCGGCTCAGAGCCAGTCCATAGAGCTTTCCGAAATCCCGGAATGTTAGCGGATCAAAAAACACGTCTCCCTGATGCCAATAGGCTTGTCCTTTTTCCAGGAGGATATGGATCAGGCTTACTGCCTGTTCCACTGAGGTTGAAGATCTGGGAATGTCCTCCGGGAGTTGGATTTTCAATACAGCAGCGTCCTTTAGAAAACGCTCTTCATTGTATCTGGTTAGCTGCTCGAGACTGTTCAAACCGCGTTTCCCGGCCTCGGCTACAGCCTTGTCCTCCACATCCGTGAAATTGATCATCCGGTTTACGTTGTATCCCAGGGACTTCAGGGTGCGCTCCAGGACATCCTCGTAAACATAGGTGCGGTAATTACCGATATGGGGCAAACTGTACACCGAGGGACCACAAGTAAAGAGCTTGACCTCGGACCAGTATCTGGGTAGAAAAGTATCCTTGCCACCGCTTAGAGTATTTTGCAAAAAGAGCTTCAAATTCGCCTCCATTAATCGATTTTCTGTTTTCCTGCTACTGGATTGCCCTTTTCCGCGAAGCATTTATAGATCCTCCAAGTAAGAATTGGATCATCAGCTTGGAGAAAACAAGCTGACAACTATCGCTACAGCGAAACTTTAAATGAGACCTATTTTTATCATTCCTAACCCGTATCTGAGTAGGGGGCAGGCTTTGAGCAGGAATCCAGCATTTTGTCTAGATCCCTTTCCCGGATCAAAGTCCATGACAACATCCTTTCGCAGGAACAACGCACGTCAAACCAAACTTTCTTTGTACTACTGTTTATGTTACAGAAAATGCCTTGATATTTCAAACTGTCTTTTTTTATAAAACATATTTATTGATCAAGAATTAATATCAAGTACAATAGGTTGGGAAGCCTAAGATAAGGTTGTTTTTATCCGATGCTTATTGTCTGAGGCAAGGAAAATTCCCCCAACGGCCATGTCAAGTAACAAAAAATTCCACTTCTGGTTATTAAAAAAGTCCAATGCCGGGAACAGTCAGTGTCATTGATCTCAATTCCTTCAAATCTGGCCACCTCAATTCCATGGTTTTATTAGTCAGCAAAAATCAAACCAGTACCTCACATCCAGATGTAAATTCTTTTTACAGGAGAAACAATTACTTGACAAGAAGGCTATCCGGAAAAAAACGTGTGTACTCTTCCTATAACAGCGTATTTTCCGTATTCTCTCTACTCTGTTTCCTTCTGTTTCTTCCTTCTCTGTTGTCAACTAAACACCTGCAACACCACCCCGCAACACACCGGTACGAATATATTGTCGTTTAATCGTTCAGCCGGGACCA
>CAJXKR010000055.1 GCA_913055815.1 uncultured Desulfohalobiaceae bacterium
CTGCTTTTGCTACTATTATATTGGCATCTTTGCTCCCTGTGTATTTTGAATATATTGTCCCGGAGCAAGGTGCAAACCTCCCGCTATTGGGGGATCCGGTGGCTGCTTCCGTGCTCTGGAGTTACGCAGTGGCCTGTTCCATGTTCTTTGTGGTAGTAGTAGCCCCTTATATAGGATCACTTGCTGACAGGAAGGGCAACCACATACAGTTGCTCACGCTTTTCTGTCTTTTGGGTGCAAGTGCCACTTGTTTGCTTTATTTCGCAAAAACCGGGAATTATCTGTATGCTGCGTCGATCTTCATTTTGGCCAATTTTTGCTTTGCAACCGCAAACATATTCTATAATGCCTTTCTGCCCATGTTGGCAGGGGACAGGGAAATAGACAGGCTTTCCGGCTACGGGTTTGCCCTGGGTTATGTGGGTGGCGGCCTTTGCTTGGTCCTGGTGGTAGTTATCATACATTTCCATTCTTTTCTGGGCCTGGAAAGCAGGGATGCGGCTATCAGGACCGGGTTCCTGTTTACCGGCCTCTGGTGGGCCCTGTTCGGAATTCCGGTTTATTTTTCCCTGAGGAGTATTCAGATCCCCAAGCGGCTGGTTTCGCTCCCTTCGGGACTCAAGGGTTATTTGAAGATCTTCTCTGATATTCGGAACTATCATGATCTTTTCTATTTCTTGATCGCGTTTTTGTTTTACAACGACGGGATACAGACAATCATTACTGTCTCAGCGATTTATGCCAAGGATGTGCTGGAACTGTCCCAGGCGGCTATTCTGGGCTGCCTGTTGATGATCCAGTTCGTGGCCATGCCCGGGGCATTAATCTTCAGTAAACTGGCTGAGAGTTGGGGTGCCAAGCGAAGTCTGATAATATCCCTGGTCGTGTTTATCGGGGTTACCGTATATGCAGGGTTTGTGGAATCCAATACCGAGTTCTTTATCCTGGGTTTTTGCGTGGCCCTGGTGCTGGGAGGGAGCCAGGCAGCATCCCGCTCCTTGTTTGGATCCATGGTCCCCAGTGGCAAGAATGCGGAGTTGTACGGATTTTATGCCATGAGCTCCAAGTTCGCCTCCATCTTCGGGCCATTCATATTTGCATTTATCGCGCATATGACAGACTCCACCAGATACTCCATACTGGCCTTGAACCTGTTTTTTATAGTCGGGATTGTTCTCTTGTTCAAGGTTAATCAGCAAAGGGGTAAAAAAGCGGCGGAGGAGTCCCAATTATTCAACAATTGACAGAGCTTTCATGCTGTGTCCGTTATGGCAAGGGAGTGACCCCAGGACCGTGAACCTGGAACTAAAACCCTTTGAAGGGTTGGTTAAGTTTGAAAAATATAATATTCAGGAATGATATGGATTATGAGTAATCTGTCCGGTGTGGATGCAAAAATAAAGTGTTTTGTCCCGTTGATCGTTTTTTTGTTCTCTTTCTGTTCTTGTATGCCGTTTGCCCCTTCTTCCAGGGAGAAAGTCCCGCAAGTTCTCCCCTCGGATTATGTGGTTAGCAATAATACCAGTGTAGAGATGCCTGAAAAGTGGTGGCATACATTCAACAGCACTGAAATAAATACATTGCTAAAAAGTCTCTGGCAGGGCAATCTCAAACTGGAACAGGCATGGGCCAGGATGGAACAGGCCAGGCAGACTGCAAAAAAATCTAAGTCCTCCTTTTATCCGGGGCTCAATGCTCAGGCTGGATATAGCTATACAAGGGAACACCGGGAAAGTACCTCACCCAGGGTGGATTCTGATACAAATTCAAAAAGTTTTTCCCTAGGGCTGGCCCTGAACTACGAACTGGACCTGTGGGGCAAAATCCGTTCTCAGGCAAGGTCCGGGTCCTACGAATATCGAGCGAGCAGGCAGGATCTGTACGCAACCGCGCTTTCCTTGAGTGCTCAGGCTGTCAAGTACTGGATCACCATCCGGTCCCTTCAAAAGAGGCAACAAGTTTTAAACTCCAAGTTGCAGGTTTATGAAAAGCTGCTGAGGTTAACCAGAGAGCGATATCTAAATGCCATCTCACCCGGAACGGAAGTCTTGGACATTAGACAGACCCTGTCACGGACACGTTCTCAGTTGCCAAAACTGGTATCCAGAGAACAAGAAAACAGGCACGCTTTGGCCGTACTTTTGGGCAAATCCCCTGGAGCAGAGCTGGGGGAGATTAATTCCGAACTCCCCCGGATACCGAAAGTGCCCCAGGAGGGACTAAAGGCGGGGATACTTTACAATCGCCCGGATATCAAGGCGGCATGGATGCGGATAAAGGCCAGTGATTGGAGTGTAGCTGCTGCCAGGGCTGATAGGCTGCCCAACATAACCCTGTCCGCAAATCCTAAATACATGGCCGAAGAACTTTCCTCTATTTTGGATAACTGGATGATTAGCTTGGCTGCGGATCTCTCCCTTCCGCTTGTGGACGGCGGCAGAAAAAGGGCGGAAGTCAAGAGGATCAGGACAAAATTGAGAGAAAGGATTGCTGCCTACAAGCAAACAGTGCTCACTGCTGTTCAGGAGGTGGAGGATGCTTTGACCCTGATAACGGGTCAAGAGAAAAAAATTGAGGATTTGATCCGGCAAAAGAGATCTGTCCAGTCCGGGCTTGAACTTACCAGGCTGCGCTATAAAAATGGGATGACCTCTTATACTGCGGTCCTGAACAAAAAGCAATCCCTGCTGGGGGTCCAGGAGAACATTATACAGGCCAAGACTGATGCACTCCGATACAGGGTGGATCTGTACAAGGCAGCCGGAACAGATATCAGAAAACAGATCACAAAAGGCAAAAAACAAGTTGGTGGTGGAAAGGGGACAGATCCATAATAGAGAGGAGGTTGTTTAGCAGCAAGGGCATTGGTCATTAGGAATTGATACTGCCTGCAAAAGTAATTTCGCAAGCCATTCAGGAAGGAGAGAGATTTTGAGTAGAGATTCGTTTTTAAAAATAACCGCGGCTATACTTATAATCCTTCTCGGCGCCGGGATAGCCTTTTGGTTTTTGCAAAACCGGCCCCGGGCACCTCAAGAAGCTTCTGTAAAGGAGGTGCCCCGGGTATATGTGCACAAGGCGAAGCAAAAGACCCGGAAGGTGCTTATACAAGCCATGGGAGAGGTGGTTCCAGCCAGGGAGGTTGCACTGAAACCCAGGGTTTCCGGACAGGTAATAGAGGTTTTTGAGAACTTCGAGCTGGGAAAGGTGGTGCAACAAGACCAGAAGCTCCTCAAAATAGACCCTGCAGACTATAAATTGGCTCTGCGCCAGAAAAGGAGCGAGCTCTCCAGCACATTGGCTGACCTGGAGTTGGAACGCGGACAGCAGGAGGTTGCCAGAAAAGAATGGAATATGCTGGCCAACAAAACCAGGACCGAAGATTCGAACTTGGCCCTGCGCAAACCACAGCTGAAAAAGGTCAAGTCCAATCTGAAAAGGCTGAGGGCAGCCCTGGACAAGGCCAGGCTCGACCTGGAGAGGACCCTGATGCGGGCCCCCTTCGAGGGATTGGTGACGCAAAAATCAGTTTACAAGGGCTCGGAAATAGGCACTCAGGGTTCGGTTGCCACCCTGGTTGATATCGGCCGCTACTGGGTGAAGGCTAGTTTGCCCTTGAATCGTTTGCCATGGATAGAATTCGCTTCCAGGGAGGGAACCGGGAGTAAAGTGGAAGTAATATCCAAGGGCAGGGATGGTTCCTGGCAGGGCAGGGCACTGAGGATGCTGGGCGAACTGGAGGAACAGGGCAGGATGGCCAAGATACTGGTGGAGGTGCAGGATCCGGTAAGACGTGCAGATCAGGACTCCTTTGAACCCATGCTGTTGAACGATTTTGTACACCTTGAAATACACGGGAAAAAGATCGAAGGCGTGGTTACAGTTCCGAATTCAGCCCTGCACAGCGGGGACAAGGTTTGGGTGGCCTCGGATGATGCCAGGTTAAAGATCCGGCAAGTGGATGTGTTGTGGGAAAACGAGGAAAAAGCCTTTATTGGTTCCGGATTAGAGCCGGGAGCTGAGGTGGTTACCTCCACGATTGCCACTCCCTTGGAGGGCATGGAGATAGAACCGGTACAGGAGTGAGTCTTGGTCCAAGTTGGAAGCAACACTCTGTATTTAGCAATCCAAATACTTAGCACCTGCAACTACACCTTGCGTAGGGTGACGAATATTTAATTTTGGTCCAGTCTGGGGGGACTGGAGTAAAATTATATGGGGTTTCCAGTAATGCGGCAATATTGTTTCCCCTGCAAATAACATTGTGACAAGGCCTCGGATTTTGTGATGAACAACGATAATACAGAAAAAAGGGATGGTCCGATAGCCAAGATGGCAGGCAATTCGGTGGCAGCCAACTTGGCTATGCTGGTGCTTATTGTGGGCGGCCTGATTATGGCCCTGCAGGTCAAGCAGGAAGTTTTCCCGGAAATCAGTGAGGACGCGATAACTGTAACTGTCTCTTATCCCGGGGCGACTCCCGAGGATGTGGAAACCGGGATTGTTATGCCGGTGGAGGAAGCTATTCAGGGATTGGACGGGGTCAAGGAGATAACTTCCACGGCTGGCGAATCATCGGGTAAAGTGGTGGCTAAAGTGGTGGAGGGAGAGGATGTCCAGACAGTTTTCAATGACATCAAGAACGAAGTGGACAGGATAACTACCTTTCCGGATGGGGCTGAAGAACCGCGCGTTTTTATTTCTGCCGGAGGCCACGCCCGCGGGGTATTGAGCCTTATACTTTCCGGGGATGCGGAGTACAAACTGCTCCGGGACAAGGCAGAGGAAATCAGGGACGATTTGATCTCGGATCCGGGAATAACAGCAGCGGAGTTGGACGAAGCACCAAACCACGAGGTCAGGGTGGAGGTGCCTCAAGCCAATTTGCGGCGTTATTCCTTGACCATGGATGATATAGCCAAGCGTGTAAAAAGGTCTTCCATCGACTTGCCCGGGGGTGCACTGGAGACAAAAGACGGGGATATTCTGGTAAGGGTCAGGGAGCGCAAGGATTTTGCGGGCGAATTTGCCCGGATCCCGGTAATTATTGGTGAGAGTGGTTCCGAGGTGGAACTTGGGGATATAGCCAATGTCAGGGCTGATTTTGAAGATATCGACCTGTATTCCTCTTATAACGGGCAAAGGGCGGTACGTATCAATGTTCAGCGCGTGGGTGAGGAAACCCCGGGATCAGTATCAAGTGCGGTACAGGAACACGTGGACAGGCTGCGCAAATCCATGCCGGACGGACTACAGCTGAACATATTGAACGACCGCTCCAAGATCTTTGAGCAGCGCATGGATCTGCTCTTGAAAAACGCTTATCTGGGACTGGGATTGGTATTTATACTCTTGGCGCTTTTCCTGGAGGCCAGATTGGCGTTCTGGGTTGCCCTGGGAATACCAATTTCCTTTTTGGGTTCGTTCTTGCTCCTCTCAGGTACTGATATAAGCATAAACATGATATCCATGTTCGCTTTTATTGTGACCCTGGGGATTGTGGTGGACGATGCAATAGTAACCGGGGAAAATATTTACTACTACAGGCAAAAGGGACTAGGGGCTCTGCAGGCCTCCATAAAAGGTGCCAAAAGTATAGCGCTACCCATTGTTTTCAGTGTACTCACCAATATTGTCGCTTACATGCCCATGTTGTTCGTGCCCGGAATGATGGGCAAGGTTTTTAAACAGATTCCCATCATTGTAAGCAGCGTGTTTATAATCTCACTTGTGGAGAGCCTATTCATCCTGCCTGCTCATCTGGCCCATCAAAAACAGGCTTCCGCGAAAAGCGGTCCCTTGGCAGCCATGCATGCCCTGCAACAGAAATTCAGCAGGCATTTCATGTCTTTTGTGCACAACAAATACGGGCCGTTTTTGGAAGTGGCGGTAAAAAACAGGTTGTTTACCCTGAGTCTGGCCCTGTTCGTGATTATGGTTTGTGCAGGTTATGTGGGAAGTGGCCGTATGGGAATGACACTATTCCCGTCTATTGAATCCGATTTTTCCTATGTCCAGGTCGATTTGCCAGTGGGGAGCCCCTTGTCCCGGACCAAATCAGTTACCGAGGATTTGGTCCGGGCGGCGAGGGATACCGCTTCCGGGATCGAAGACGATAACAAGCTGATCCAGGGGGTATACTCCAAGGTGGGAGGAAGCGCAGGAACGAACCGGGCCAGCTTGTACGTCTATCTCACTGACCCGGATACAAGACCGATCAGTACTTCCAAATTTACAGCAAAATGGAGGGAGAATTTCCAAAAGGGCCCAGAGGTGGACTCCATACGATTCAAGTCTGACATGGGTGGCCCGGGTTCGGGTGCAGGACTTTCGGTGCAGTTGAGTCACAGTGATATAGACAAGCTCAGGGAAGCCAGTTCGGAGTTGGCTGAAGATTTGAGGGATTTTCCTGTACTTTCCCAGATAAATGACGGCTATACTCAGGGTAAAAGGCAGTTCAGCTTCGAGATTACACCCGAGGCGCGCAGCGTGGGTCTGCGTTCATCAGATGTGGCCGGGCGTATCAGGGATGCATACTACGGAAATGAGGCGATACGTCAGATCAGGAGAGGCAACGAGGTCAAGGTCATGGTGGGCTTGCCCCAAAAGGAAAAGAATTCGGTATCCGATTTGATGGGGCTCATATTGCAAACACCCCAGGGTGGGGAAATCCCGCTCAGGGATGCCGTAGAAGTGACGAAGGAAAGAGGGTTCACCAGCATTAACCGTGAGCAGGGGAAGCGTGTGAATACCGTGACTGGGCAAGTTACACCCGAAAGCCGGGCAAATCAAGTGATAAATACTTTGACCAGGGAAGATTTACCAGAGTTGCAGAGAAGGTATGCTGGCTTGGAATATGATTTCTCCGGAAAGCAGGAAGAAATGCGGGAAAGCATGACTGCCCTTTTTAACGGTTTGATGCTGGCCCTGCTCTGTATTTACGCCCTTTTGGCCATTCCGTTCAAGAGCTATCTGCAACCGCTCATTATCATGGTTAGCATCCCCTTCGGCCTGGTGGGGGCGGTTATCGGTCACCTGATTATGGGCTATTCAATGTCCATCATGTCCATGTTCGGCATAGTGGCCCTGTCCGGAGTGGTGGTGAATGATTCCCTGGTTTTGATCAGTTTTGCCAATCAAGGACGCGAACAGGGACTGGGACCGGTGCAGGCAGTAAAGGAGGCGGGTATGCAGAGATTCAGGCCCGTGCTCCTTACTACCCTGACCACGTTTTTCGGCCTCTCCCCCATGATCTTCGAGACTTCCCTGCAGGCCAGGTTCCTTATTCCCATGGCCCTGTCCCTGGGATTCGGTATCCTGTTTGCCACAGGGATAATCCTGGTGCTTGTCCCGTGTTTGTACTCGCTTTTGGAGGATTTTCGGGATTTGACGGCTAGAAGTTGATAAGATTGTGTTTACGTGTTTGCTTTGTTACGTGATTAAGTATTTTATTCAACACTGGAGAGTGAAAAATTCTAATATACTCCTCAAAATTACAAGTTTTATAACACCCTTGAGTGTGCTTAATTCCTTATAAGCTAACATAGTGTTTTGGCATAAAAACTTCGGGCAATCTTGTCCGAAGGCACAAGAACATAGAACTTCGAACTCTTTAGTTCAAGAATTATCAGTATTTCATGCTTCATTTTGCCCGGCAGGGCATGGGGTTAAAGGAGTTTTCAGTATTGCAGACACATTCTTTTCAGGACCGGATATCGCGGTTTAGCAACTTGTACATGCAAGTGGAGAGGCTTAGCAGGTCTCTGGAGCAGTCGCCCCATATTGCGGACTGGGACAGTATTGCATTTTTCTCCGGGGTGTTAAGGGACAAGAGCCATTCCGGGCAGAAATGCGCCTATTTCCTGTATCGACAGGCAGCCATGGGCCTGAAGTCCATAATTTCGCGCTCCGAAAACCCGGAACTGGTTGAAGCTTCCTGCTTGACCCTGCGCTCCTTTTCCCTGGAGAATCTGGATCAGGGATGCTTTGCCACATCCCAGGCACTGGGGACTCTTCCCCTGGACCTGAAGGGCCCGGAAGTACCGGAAGTCTCTTACCGGATGCAGGAACCGGTTTCCTGGAACCAGGTACTGGATTGGGCCGGGACAGTTCCTGAGCAAGGGGATTGGTTAGGGCGGAGCCTGGTGCTCAGGGACCGGGATTCGGAGAACCTCCTGGTCCTCAAGCTCGCGCGGGAGAATGACCGCATGCAGGACTTGGCGAAAGAGGCTGCCTGGATGCAATATCTGCAGGAGCACTTCCTGGATCCTGCAGTCAGGTTCGATCTGCCTCAACCCGTCCCTGTGCAGGGGAATGCTGTCTTTTCACTGGACACAGCCACTTTGCCGTTTTCCTGCAACTTCACACCTCACCCGCAAGGTGCAGCCCTGGCATATCTAGTACATTCAGATTATTTCGTCTATCCCAACCATCCCGACACTGTGCAGCACTGCTCCCAGCAGGAGCTGTTGGAGATCCTGTCCAGGAATAGCTATCTCTTGGGCAGGCTTTGTTCCCAGGGTATTTTACATACTGCCCCCATCCCCTTGTTGCATAACCGGGTTCAGGAATACAGAAGGAATGACAGCGGGGCGTATATCTGGACAAGAGCTGGCCGTCTGGACAAGTGGTATCATTCCTGCATGTTTCCCAACCTGGCTCTTTCCGGCCTGCGGGATTTCGAGCACATGCAGAGCCACGGGGGGAATGCCCAGGAGCTCTTCCGGGTGATGGGAGAGCACTTTCTGAGCCTTTTACTGGTTGCAGGGAGTTGTTTCCGGTCCCTGCAGCCCGAGAGAATGGGCCTGGATGCCAATGACAGTCCCGTGGATGCCAGGGACCTGTTCGACCCGGATCTGTTGGAGCAAATGATCCTGGAGATATTCAACAATTATTATCAGGGATTTGTACGTTCCCGAAATCCCGAGGAGCCTCCATTACAGAATGTACGTACATTGGTGGACAGAATGATCCAAGAAATGGGGGTGGATAGGAATATGGCAGAGATGCTCCGGATCGAGGACCAATTATCCATGAGTGACAGGGAATTTTTTGCCTTCCTCACCAGCAGGGGAGTGGAGCAAGATACTGCCCAAAGGCAGTCCAGGGGAGTCCGGGAGATCTCCCTGAATACCGGACCTCATTTGGGCGCGTTCAACCAGAGATTTTCCCTTCCGGAACTCATAGATTTTGTCGCAGGTGCAACCTCTGCCTGTGTATTGGGCAAGTTTCTGCAGTCAGGGTGAAAAATAATCTCTACTTTGACCTTCTCCTCAAGACTTAGTATGCTTGTGTTTGTTAATGGGTTCACCGTAGTTACAGAAAATTTTGATCTCGGAATATGTTAAGCCTCGAGCCTTTGCGGATACAACGAAGCATGGGGAATTTCCTCAACGAACGCGTTTGTAGCAAGGGCAATCTCGACTACGAAGTAGCGAGAAAACTCTCTTGATTGTTGAATATCAAGATTAAACTCTTATTCTTACGTAACCACGTAATAACATAATAACGTAACCATATAATTTTAAAATTCCGGGAGAAAATATGTCCTCTATACCGGGAAACCTTTTGACCACCGCAATGGCTGTTATGCCGCACCAGGATGCGGACAAAGCACTGCAGACCGCCCTCAGCCTGGACATTCCTTTCTGGCCTCAATTGCCCCTGCTTAGCTATTACGAGGACATGTACGTCCAGGCCTCGGAAAATTTCCCCGGCATCGTCCTGGATGTCCCCAACCGCAAGCTCAGTTTTTCCAATGAAAAGTTCATGGAGGAACTGGAAACAGCCTTGTCCAGGTTCGAGGATCCTACATTCTTCGACATAGGAGAGGAGTTCTCCGCTGTTTATCACTCCTTTCTTTCCATGGATCTGGAAAAATGCCCGGCAATCAGGGGACAACTCGAGGGTCCGGTCAGTTTCGGCTTCAGCATACTGGATCAGGATGAACGCCCCATACTGTTCGACGATACTGTAAGGCCTTTTTTGTACGAGTTCATGGCCAAGAGAGTCAACTCCCAACTGGCCAGATTGCAGGAGAAAAACCGCAATGCTTTTATGTTTATAGACGAGCCCGGCCTGCAATTCGTGTTCAACGCTATGTCCGGATACGACGACCACAAGGCAAAACAGGACATGGAAGCGTTCTTTGACATGATAGATCGGCCCCGGGGAATACATCTTTGCGGGAATCCGGACTGGGATTTCCTGCTCAACTTGGACCTGGACATACTCTCCCTGGACATCTTTAGCAATGCGGAACGATTTGTTTCCTATGCCCCTTCGATCAAGAGGTTCCTGGAGCGGGGAGGTGTTATTTCATGGGGTATTGTCCCCACCAACATAGAGCCCTTTGAACAGCAAAATCTGGATTCTCTGGTTGCGAAGCTGGATGACCTCTGGAATCAGCTCGAGAAAAAGCATATAGACAAACAGTGGCTTCTTTCCAGAAGCCTGCTATCTCCTGCCACCTGTTGCCTGGTTAACCCGGACGGTAGCACTACAGTGGAAAAGGGTTTCGAGATGATCAACAATCTCTCCGGGAAATTGCGAGAGAAATATGGGCTAGCACCGGACTGATCAGTTTATTTTTTTGTTAATATATACAGGAGGTGTTACATGGCACAGTTAAAAGTGTTTCAGAGCGGAAATCCGGCTTGAATGACTTGCAGGAAGGCTATGGATGTAGCCGAAAAGGTAAAGGACAAGTTCGGGGACAAGATAGATTTGAATATTTACAATTCTGATTCCGAGGAAGCAAAAAAGTACAATTTCAAGAGTGCTACCAACGTGCTTTTGGATGAAGAGATGGTCCCCCTGGATGTTGCAACTGATCAAAGCAAAATGGAGAACTATCTGGAGCAGAAGCTTTGAAACAGAAAAATTCAGGGCGGGTGATTATATCAAATATGCTTTGATCCGGGAATCATAATTTTTGCATCCGCTTACCCCATTTTGGGTTTCTGAAATTCAAGCTTCAAAGTTTCAGCAAGATGCTTTAGAATTGATTTAATCCTGGGTTTAGCTTGTAGGGGACTTCATGATAATAGATTGCCATTTCCATTTGGAAGAAGATATAATTGCGGTAGATTCTCTGGTTTCCCATATGGACAATTACGGGGTGGATAGGATCGCTCTCATGCCCGGTTGTGTGGAACCTTTCCCGGATCCGCCAAAATTCTTGACCAATTTCCTGCAATTTCTGCTCAAGCGAAAGTCCCTTAGAGGGATTGGAGAGAGATTTTGCGCTGATTTTACCGCTCAGGGAGCCATCAAACTGCCGGGAGGTGCGTGTCGAATCTACTCAGAACCAGATAACGGGGAAGTTTTCCAAGTGGTAAGCTCTTATCCGAACCATTTTTGGGGCTGGGTTTTCGTGAATCCAAACAGTGCTCAGGATCAGTGCGAAGAGATACTGAACTATCAAGATCAGCCGGGTCTTGTTGGTATAAAGGCCCATCCTTTCTGGCACCGGTATCCTCCGGTAAAGTTGGCTCCGGCTGCAGAACTGGCGGCCAGTATGGACAAACCCTTGCTTCTGCACTTGGGGTTTGGCGAACATGGAAATCTGGACCCATTGATCAAGGAAGTCCCGAAAGCCAAGATTATTCTGGCCCACGCCGCTTTCCCCTTTTACAAGGATTATTGGGACAAGATAAGAAAAAATAAAAATCTTTATGTGGATCTGTCCCAGACTTCTTATGTTAACGAGAGGACCATTGGCCAGGCTGTGCAATCCCTGGGTGCAGAAAAATGTCTTTTTGGTACCGACGGGCCCTTCGGGATTCAGAAAAAAGACGGCTCCCTAGACTATGGTTTGATACAAAAACGCATACAGCGGCAGGTTACTGATCCCTCCCTGCAAAAAAGAGTACTGGGTGAGAATTTCCGGGAACTGACAGGAGTGGTTTAAGGTAGCTGCAGATAGCTTGGCTTGCAATCAGCTTTTTCAACGAGGTATAATTCAATGACTGGTTACAAGAAATATTTATTGATACTTGCGCTTTTGTTTTGCTCTGGATGTGCCACACTGTTGGAATCCGGCCCTACAAGGCGGATTAGCCCCGTATCTGCAGGGTCCGGGTTGGACATCCCGGATCTCAAGAAATCATACGATTGCTACAAGGTTTTCTATTCCGGTCCAAAATATAATCCCTCAGCTATACTTTTCATTCATCCCCAGGGAGAGGAGGGACTTAAAACCGCACCCGGCTGGAACAAGGTGGAGAGCCAAGGTCAACTGAGCTATTTGTTGTCCAAGATTGATATACTGAAGCCCAAGCTATGGTGCATTGTCCCATCAGGCAAGGAAAAAACTTCCCCTGCAGATATTATGGCTTACATATATACACCCGGATATGCCACAGTCCAGAAAAGACCCGGGAAGAATGCTTACTTGATCCAGCCTGTTCCCAAGCAGTTCAATCCGGTATATTACGATCCTGAATTCAACGATCTGTGGTGAATAAATCCGGATTGGACTGTGTTATACCAGAAAGACGGTATTAAATTTGTATTCGAATCCCGTCCGCAACCTTCAGGTCCTCAAACTGGTATCTATTAATTCCACCTTTCTGGGAGCATAATATGACACTACTGCGAAAGTTTTATATTAAACTTCTGAGATAATTTGGATCTGTTTAAGCCGCAATCGGTTTGTCCACTGTGCGACTTGATTGGATTGCAAAGCCAAGCACTAGGAGCAAAAGCGGGGCACCCGACTGCGGCTTAAAGTTTCGCTGTAGTGATATGACGCGCCTGTAACAAGCCGTTTTTTCAGATTGAATAATTTGGACAAATACCTCAAGTATACTTGTACCTTGAAGTTCAATACCTCCTTGAAAATGAGTGTTGAAATATAAAATTGTACAAGAGATTAAAAGTACCTCTGGACGAAAATTAGTGTCTCAGAATTGATTCGATAATATTTTCAATTTCAAGGAATAATGTTACCAGTCCTCAGTTTTATACGGCTTGTTTCTGCGAGAACTAGCCCTCATAAGCTATTTCTTGGGCACTGAAATTTCAATATAAGTACTATACCTGCCTCTAGAAACCTTCTTGGTCTCCGCTCATGGTTCAAGCTTTCTTGGCGGTAAAGGGAATGTTCTTGAAATCGGAATATGATGAGCAGATTGCCGTGTTGTCTCCATTCCGACCAGGGCAGTCATTTTATATCCCTTAATCCGCAATCTAACTTCTTTTCTTCAAGCTGTTTCGTAGTGGATTCATCAAAAAATCAAATAAACATAGCCCCAATCCATAATTTATTTCAATTTTACTTTTTACATATTAATCCGTACTCAATTGATGTCTCTGTTTTTGAATCCTTTACCGGATCAACCAAAATTAAAATCTGGCAATTTTTGTACACAACCATAACTCAAAGGAGAAGATCCACATGAGTGAAGAAGACAGGAAAATGTGGTCCGATCTGGGAATGGACCTGCAAGCCCACGATCAACTCCTGGATGTGTTGGCCAACAACTACCGGGAAACATACATGTCCCAGGAAAACAGGCCCAAGAGCACGCAATATTTCGATTTTGTAATGAACGGTATCCACGGTCAAAGAGTGGCGGAACTCTTGAAGGAAAAGGAACAAGGCAGGAAAATAGTGGGCTCTTACTGTGTATTTGTTCCGGAGGAGATAGTCCAGGCAGCCAATGCAACACTGGTTGGGCTTTGTTCCGGTGCAGACTTTGCCATGGAGGAGGTGGAAAAATATCTTCCCAGGAACACCTGCTCTTTGATCAAGTCTTCCCTTGGCTTCAAACTGGGCAAGGTCTGTCCTTTTCTGGAAAGTGCGGACATGATCGTGGGTGAAAATACCTGCGACGGAAAAAAGAAGTTTTACGAGACTTTTAGCGAACT
>CAJXKR010000056.1 GCA_913055815.1 uncultured Desulfohalobiaceae bacterium
CTCTGGATAATGCAATTCAGTCCTTGATACACAGAAATGATGATATAGCTGGACAAGTTATTGAAGGTGACCAGGAATTGAATAAAATGGAAGTGGAAATCGAGGAACTTACTTTGCATATTTTGGCCCTGTGGCAACCTGTGGCCAAGGATTTGAGGTTCGTTATCGCCTGTGCAAGGATAGCCAACGATTTGGAAAGGGTGGGGGACCAATCCACCAATATTGCTGAAAGGGCACTGATGTTAAACAGGAAACCCAAAGTAAGTTTTATGAATGCGATTCAGAACTTGGCTGATGTAGTAAAGTATATGTTCGGGAATGTGTTTTATGCCTTTACAGAAAGGAACTGCGAAGCAGCTAACCATGTTTGCGAAAAGGATGTAGAGGCAGACGATTTGAATATAAAGATAATCAAGAACCTGATTGATTACATGTCCCAAGAGAGTATCATTGTGGAGCGGGCGGTACACTCGATAATCGTGGCCAATGCCCTGGAAAGGGTGGGAGACCTTTCCACAAACATAGGTGAGGATATTGTCTTTATTGCCCGGGGCATAAATGTTAGACATTCCCAATACAACGATCCTGCATGTTATTAATGCCGTGTTTTTGATAACTGGTATCATGGGATCTTATATAATAAGTTTTCAGGATTTAAAAAACTCAAATATTCATTTTGCAGAATCATAATTATCTTAACGTATTGTAGTTTCATTTAAATTGAAGGTCTTATAATTAATATAACAGAGGTTATAATATGAGTGAAAAACAAAAATTCGAAATGAATCTGACAAAAGAACAAACCAGTACCTTTCTGAGAAGATTGGCAGACGCTATTGAAAACAATGAGGAGTATATTCAAGATTATGAGATGAACTTGAACAATTACCATAAGCTCAAACTGAGTGTAAGACCCAAAACCGAGCAAATGGCCTTGAAAGTAAGCCTCAAAAAGCATTTCGAGGGAAATGAGGATGAAGAATACGAAGAGATGAAAGGCAAGGAGAAATACAAGAAATTGAAAAAAAGAATGGAATCATATTTTAATGAAATCAGCGACAGTATAAGCAATGATCATTTTCCATCCAAGGAAATTGTGTCGGTTTTTTTAAAGGATTCCGAGACCATGTGCACTTACAAGGGTGAGGGCGATGAATATTATCAGGAATACAGAAAAGCCTGTTCAAAACTGCAGGATGCTTATGACAAAGAGGAAATGAATTCCTTGAGGAATACATTTGACCAAGTTGTGGAAATCAAGAATCGTTGTCACAGCAAATATGAATAAGGACCTTGGACTTTGGTTGCGATTTAAACTGCCAAAAAAAGACCTTTTTTTCTTAATAACTAACTTCAAGAGCTGCGCTCATTTAGACTCGGAGCATACGAAAATATTCAAGCCAATGAAAGGAGTATTTCCTTTATTCTTTCCGGGTCTATACCGGGCTCGGAATTTGGGGTGACCAACTCGTGTTGCAGTATTTCAATATTCAAATCCTGCAGCATGTCAAAATCGATTGCTCCGTTATAACGGTTCAGGTTTTGATCCAGCAGGATATAATTGATTAAATTTTTGTTTTTCCCTGTGCTTGAAAGATCTTTTTGCAAATATTGCAGCAATGTCTTCACCTGTTCGTTAATGCTTAAACCGTAGCATTCAGGGTCGTAATAAGTATTGGGAATAAATATTTTGGGAGATTTGGTCCTGGCAATAGTGGAACCAACTCCTTTGGGCAGCAAATTAGCTATTAAGCTGGAGAAAAAACTACCCATGGGAAAACAAATCAAATCTGCCTGGGATATAAGTGACCTCAGCTTTTCGCTTGTTTCGACTTCTTCGGGTTCAGGTATTTCTTTGCTTAAATAGATATTCTTCACTTTGGACTGTATAGCAGCGGTTTGTTTACCAGTAAGCAAGTGTTGACCCCAAAGCGTCTCTCCGTTTTCCAGTTCAGTTATCAAGTGCAGGTCCCGGTTTACTACCGGCCTGACTGTTCCTCTTGCTTCCACCAGTTTGGAGAATATATAGATCACGGTATCTATCTGAAATTCGTGTTCCAGGTATCCTCCAGTCAGGAGCAGGTTTCCTATGCTTGCTCCACTGGGATCAAAATCGGCAGGCATGTTTTGCAAAAAGAAATCTAGATATCTTATTATTATTTTGCAGGTGGGTTCCGGTATATTGTAAACCAGCTCGTGATTTCCATTGACCATTTGTTCCAGTTCCTGTAAAAGCTCTTGCCTTGGCAGATGTAAAGGTAGCCTGTGGGCAAAAAGCGAATATATTTCCGGGTTGCCGGTTATGCTTTGATCAGCCAGGGCCATGAGTCTGTTACGAATGTCTCCCAAAGCCGGTATGTTGAAGCTTTTTCTCAATTTTGCAGAACTTCCGCCAGAATCAAACGGTGTGACAATATGAATGGAATTATGGGTAAAATCTTTTAATTTCTTGCTCAATTCCCTGAGTGCATTACCGCCACTAAAAAAAAGAATTTTGGGACCCAGA
Organism: uncultured Desulfohalobiaceae bacterium; assembly: GCA_913055815.1. GTDB lineage: Bacteria > Desulfobacterota > Desulfovibrionia > Desulfovibrionales > Desulfothermaceae > CAJXKR01. Next base: position 2,507 of record CAJXKR010000056.1, read on the forward strand.
TGCGGGGCAGCCCTGCAACGCTCGACCTGTAATTTGTTGGGTAGTTCGATTCTTTTGTTTATTTGTGTAGTGATCTTTTGCAAGGGCACTCCATTAATTCGAGTGTTTTCTCTTCCGGGGTTGATAGACTTTCCTACCGAAATTTTATAGATTATACAGAGTATTATACAAGATTAGTTACTTGGGATCATGGTCCTGAAAATCAACCCGTAAGGATTACATATATCTATGCACGATATAGTATACTAGGCCAATGAGCGGGAACTGTCAACAAAATTGACATATTGAGAAATAATGCTTTAAAATGTATAAAGTAGTACTATGGAGTTAATATACCATGGTCTCAGCAAATATATAAAACAATAAAAATTTTCAGGATCTTCTATCAGCGGTTTTCTAAAGTTGGGGTTTTAATATATGCACAAAAATGTCGATATCCTGTCCTGGATATTTATTTTTGCGGGACTGTTGGCCTTGATTCTACTCTCTTATTTCAGTTTTTTTTCCAATCTCCAAATAAAAGACATCCGGGAGAGACGGGATCAAATTACGGTTTTAACCAGGAACAATGCCAATTCATATTATATATACCGAGAGCAACCCAAGGGGTTTGAATACGAGTTGGCCAGGTCGTTTGCCGATTATATGGACTGGGAACTTATCATAAAAACCAAAGAGTGGAATAAATTATTGAAAACAGTAAATACACCCCAAGGGGATATTGTTGCCGCTGGGATGACAATAACTCCGGAAAGAAGAAAAAAGGCGTCATTTTCGAATCCATATATGGAAATTCAACAGCAGGTTATATTGCACAGGCGCAAATATGGAATCAACAGGATTGATGATCTGGACGCAAAAAAAGTACATGTAAGGAACGGGACCACCTATCAATCCCGTTTGCAAGAAATAAACAAAAAGAAGGATATTGACATAAATATTGTAATCCATGATGACATCCCCACGGAAGAATTGATTAGAAAGGTTGCAAAAAAGGAAATAGAGATTACAGTGGCAGATTCCAATATCGCCCTGTTAAACAGGAGGTATTATCCAAATATCAAAATAGCTTTTCCTATCCAGGAAAGACAATCTCTGGGATGGGCTGTTGAAAAGGGCAATAAAGAATTGCTGGAAGAAATAAACAATTTTTTCGACAAGATAAAAGAAAGTGGATTGTATGGTAAAATATATGAGAAGTATTATGCGAACGTGAATATATTTGACTATTTTGATTTGAAAAAATTTCATCAAAGAGTGAATACCAGATTGCCTAGATATCAGGGTATGATCAAGTATTATGCCCAAAAATACGGATTTGACTGGAAGTTGATAGCTGCAATGATTTATCAGGAATCCCATTATAATCCAAGAGCCAGGAGTTATACAGGCGTAAGGGGACTTATGCAGGTAACCCTTACTACTGCAGATGAAATCGGTATTACTAATAGACTGGATCCAGAACAAAGTATAAAGGCAGGAGTGAAATATTTACATAAGCTCTATTCGAGATGGGAGGAAATAACAGGCCAGGACAGGCTATATTTTGCTTTGGCCAGTTATAATATTGGTTACGGACATGTGCGCGATGCCCAAATATTAGCCAAACAAAAAGGTTTGGACCCTGATAAATGGTCTTCCTTGAAAAAGACCCTGCCCCTGCTGAGAATCAAGAAACACTATAAAAAGACAAAATACGGTTATGCGAGGGGGACAGAGCCAATTAGGTATATCAACAACATTCAAACCTATTACGATATCCTGAAACAAAAAGATCTCTAGATCTGACGAGCTTGAATAATCTGAAATTACTGGACAAGATAAGATATTATAGTTAGGTTTGTTTTTAATATAAGAATGGTCTGAATAAAAGTGCTGGTTGAATTTAATTTGTTTTAACGTTACAAGGCATTAATAAAGTATTAATTAGTGCTTGAACGAAAACTCACCCATCTACATCAAAGCTTTAAGACTTTGAAATCCTCATGTATTAATATACACTGCGGTTTCAAAATTTCTCGCTACTTCGTAGTCGAGATTGCCCTTGCTCCTTGTATATACTTTACGTTCAATCGCAGTTTTCGCTCAGACACTAATTAGGAGATTTTTCAATCAGTAATATTCATCGAGATTTAAACTTGTTGCTTTTGTAATACCAGCCCTTTAGTTGAATAATAGGTGCCTGACAAAATGACCATGAAAAGTGATCCCCAAAAAATAAATGTTATAGTGACTACTAATAATGATTCGCATTTTAAGGAAGATGTGGAAAGTTTGGCTCAATTGTACATTGATATAAGCAATCGATTTTCTTCCGGCGTCGCAGCTATGGATTATATAAATTATAATTCCACCAATCTGGTAATTACCGATGTAGAATTAAATGATATGAATGTAAATGAATTCATAAAGAATGTTAACAAAAATTTTAAAATAAATCAAATACCTGTGGTAATGATATCTGAAGAAAGTTCCAAAGATTTTGTTCTGGATGCGATCGGAGCGGGTTGTTCCGGATTTGTGATTCGTCCATATTCTCTGGAAACATTGAAAGAACATATTAAGAATGTAGTTGACCTGGAAAAGTTTGGTGAAATTGAAGAGGAACTGGTGAATGAAGCCAATGAAAAGATAAATGCCGGGAATTATAATAGCGCGATTGAAGATCTGCAGGAAGTAGTGGGCGACGGCAATGATTTGGCCAGTAGTTATTTTGAATACGGTACCAAGTACTTATTGAATAAAAAATATACTAAAGCCATAATCGCCTTTCAAAAGGCACTTAAAATGAACGGTTTGTATATCAAGGCCTATACTGGCATGGCTGAAGCTTACAATGGAAAAGGGGATAAGGAAAAATACAAGTATTATTTGGAGAAGGCTGCGGATGAATACGCAAAAATAGATAATTTCCAAGAAGTAAAAAAACTGTTCACTGAAATCTTGAAGGCAGATCCCAATGCACCCAATCCCTACAATACTCTTGGAATAAACCTGAGGAAAGAAGGAAAGTTTCAATTGGCCAAAGATGCGTATTTTCAAGCGTTAAATCTGGATCCCCAGGATGAGAATATACATTTCAACATGGCCAAATCCTATTATTTTGCCAATGATTTAGAGAATTCATTGAAGTATTTGCAAAATGCGCTCAACATCAACAGTTACTTCGAAGAGGCAAGAATATTGTACAAAAAATTGACCGGACATAATTGGTCAAATTAATATTTCGAATTGTGAGATGCCACTGCAAAAAGTAGCTTTAATTATCAGATTTTGAAACATGCTAGTTATAAGTCTTTGATTTTTCGTAAAACTTTAACACTCTAAAACCATAAAACTGCCTGCAAAAGACTTTTGCAGGCGCGTCTTTCAAGAAGAATATAGGGAATTACTAAATAAATATGGTATTGACTACGATGAACCTTATGTATGGGATTAAAATTTCCAGGACTATTAACCCTGGTTCTCAAATTCTTAAATTCCTAGGGTTAAAACCCTAGGCTATCTTTGAAATCCCCTTTCAGGGGATGATGGTTTTAATTTTTTTATCAATTTTCTGTGCACTAATTCTCTAATTTCTTATACCAATTATCCAATTTTCTTTAAATTCTTAACCAATTCTCTAATTTCTAATTTTCTAATTTTCTAATTTTCTAATTCTCTAAACTCTCAGTGCACTAAACCATGTCAAATAAACAAAAAGAAGGATTTACCACCGGTTCAGCCGCAGCAGCCGCAGCAAAGGCTGCACTACTCTATCTGGGAGAGGAGCGTGTTCCGGAAAAGGTGGATATACCCCTTCCAGTGCAGGGACGCATTCAGATTCCAATTTATGAGATTAAAAATACTGCTCCGGGTGCCATGGGCACAGTTATCAAGGACGCGGGAGACGATCCGGATGTAACGCACAAGGCCCATATTCAGGCAAAGGTGAGACTGGATAGTCAGAAAATACGGGATAAAATAGATATTTGCGGCGGACAGGGAGTAGGGAAAGTAACCAAGCCCGGATTACCGATAGAGATAGGAAATGCGGCAATCAATCCGGAACCGGAAAAGCAGATAAGAAACACCATTAAGGAAACATTGGATTTTTTGGGACTGGACATTGCAGTTTGCGTAACAATAAGTGTAAAAAACGGGGAAAAGATAGCCAGGAAAACGATGAATCCCAGGCTGGGGATCAAGGGAGGAGTATCCATTCTTGGAACCAGGGGGACAGTCAGGCCATATTCCCACAGTTCCTACCGGGCTACGATCACCTCCGGGCTGGATGTGGCCCGTGCCACCGGAGTGCAGGAAATAGCCCTTAGTACCGGGGGGAGGAGCGAGAGCATGTTAAAGCAATATTTGCCCTGGTTACCGGAATCCGGATTCGTCCTGGTCGCGGATTTTTTCGAATTCTCCCTGGACAAATGCAGGGAAAAGGATTTCAAACACGTTTATTACGGATGTTTTTTTGGGAAACTGCTCAAAATGGCCCAGGGATTTTCCTATACCCACGCCAAAATATCCAGGATCGACTTCTCCCTGGTGGCCTCCTGGTGCATGGATGCAGGCATTGAGACCGAACTTTCGAATTTGATAAGATCTTCAAATACCGGCAGGCAAGTGATGAACTACATCCTGGAATCTGCAAACAGTAAACAGGTGATAGAAGCAATAACCGCAAAGGCTATTGCTTCTGCCAGGTACTTCTGTGGAGGGAATTTGGCTATCACCTATTTTGTGTTCGATTATCAGGGGAATCTATTGACTAAGTTCTGTTCTTGAATTCATTATTTTCTTGTATGATCATAAGTCTATATACAAGAATATTTCAGCGCACCCAGAACAAAATTAGACAACTGATAAAACTTAAAGTTTTGCTTTAGGGATAACTAATTCCCAAATTTTCTAGTTCTCTAATTTTCTTTGCACTATAACACTATGATGAACCAAACCAACTGTATACATCTGATAGGACTGGGGATGGATTTTAACGATCTTCCGCCCAGTTATCTGCAACTTTTGGAACAAGCGGATTTGCTTGCTGGCGGGATCAGGTTGCTGCAGACCTTTGAATATCTACAAGCCGAACAAATTGCAGTAAGTTCACCGGTCGAGGAAAGCATAAATCAAATCGAGGAAGCCAGGAAGCTGGGAAAACAGGTAGTGGTACTGGCTGACGGCGACCCCCTGTATTTCGGGATCGGCCAAAGGCTCCTCCGCACCCTGGGGTCAGATAAGCTAAGGGTATATCCCAACGTAACAGCCCTGCAGACAGCCGCCTCCAGGCTGAAGCTGCCCTGGTCGGAAATCCGCACTGTATCCCTGCACGGGCGCAAGGACCTGCATCCCTTGTTGGAGGTACTGAGTAAACACCACTTGGCAGGAGTATTTACAGATCCGAACAACACCCCAGGCACGATAGCAGATGTTTTAATGGATAAGGACAGGAACAATTTCCTTTTGCATATATGCGAGGATCTGTGTACCCAAAATGAACGTATACACTCCCTCTCCCCGGAAGCAGTGCAAGCTTCGAACTTCTCGGACCTGAATTTCGTTATCGTGGAACGACTGGCACCTCCCAGGGTTGAGCCCGGACTGGGGCTGGAGGATACGAATTATATTCACGAAAACGGGATGATTACCAAGAAGGAAATCCGGGTACAGGGCTTGTCTGAACTAAATGTCCAAAAAGGGGATACGATATGGGATTTGGGAGCCGGTTCCGGCTCAGTGGCGATTGAGGCATCATGGATCTCCGGAAACGGCCGTGTTTATGCCGTGGAAAAGGATCCTGAACGAATTTCCCGGATAAGACAAAACGTTACAAACACCTGTAGATACTGTGTACATCCAATCCAGGGAGAAATCTCCGCTTGCCTGGACGAGCTACCGGAGCCGGATCGCATATTCATCGGCGGAGGTGCGGGAAGGGATGCATCCATACTGGATATTTCCCTTAAACGCATAAGATCCGGAGGCAAAATAGTCCTGCATTTCGTGCTCATCAAATCCCTGTCCAATGCATTGGAATTTTGCCGGGAAAACGGTTTGGATCACCACGTAACCCATGTCCAGATAAGCAGATCCTCGGATTTGAAGGGGGATATTCGGTTTTCTCCACTGAATCCGGTTTATGTCCTTACTATATTAGTACACAGATAACTGGAGAATTAGAGAATTGGTTTCTTGGTTATCAGTGCAGAGAAAATTTGGTGTTAGTGCATAGAAATTGGATAATTGGAAAATTAGTATAGAGAGATCCTTCGTTGTCCCCTGAAAGGGGATCTCAATGATAGCCTAGGGTTTTAACCCTAGGAAGCTGATAAATTGGGATATTAAAGGAAATATTAAAATTATGTTATATATTATAACATTTGTCCCCTGAAAGGGGATCTCAATGATAGCCTAGGGTTTTAACCCTAGGAAGCTGATAAATTGGGATATTAAAGGGAATATTATAATTATGTTATATATTATAACATTTATCCCCTGAAAGGGGATCTCAATGATAGCCTAGGGTTTTAACCCTAGGAAAAGAGATGAAACAAAGAACCACGAACAAATAACAGATAACGATAACAGACCACAGGAGCCCACACCTTGAAAAAATTGGATTCCAAAGTCTATTTCATAGGGGCCGGACCCGGGGATCCGGAACTGATTACCCTAAAGGGAATGCGTATTATCGAGTCCGCAGACCTGGTACTGTATGCCGGTTCCCTGGTACCGGAAAGCATCACCGAGTCAGCCCGGGATAAAGCTATAGTGCAAGATTCCTCCTCGATGAACCTGGAGCAGACCCACGAACTTATGCGGGATACCGTGCATAACGGTGGCGCAGTAGCCAGGGTGCATACTGGAGATCCCTCTTTGTACGGAGCCATCCGGGAACAGATAATACTATTGGAACAAGAGGGTCTGGGTTACGAGGTGATCCCGGGAGTTACCGCCGGCTTCGCTGCAGCGGCAAAAGCCGGTGTCTCCTTTACCTTACCGGAAAAGACCCAGAGCCTGATATTTACCCGCATTTCCGGAAGGACCTCTGTCCCGGAAAAAGAGAGGTTGTCCTATCTGGCGGAACACAATTGTTCCCTGGTATTGTACCTTTCCGCCTCACTGGTGGAAAATGCAGTATCAGAACTTAAGCAAGGCGGATATACGTCGGATACACCCGTGATTATAGCCAGCCGCATTGGTTGGTCTGGAGAGGAAGTGATAAATACAAGACTGGATAGAATGGCAGAGGTTACAACACAACATGAGATAGGTAAGCAGGCGGTATTCTTGATCCTGCCGGATCAAGAGGGAGAGACCACTTTTTCCAAGCTCTATGATCGGGATTTCAGCCACGGATTCAGGAATGGCCGGGATGAATAACCAAAACCGCAGATTAGCTGTATACGCCTTGACTTCCCAGGGTGCCGAACTGGGCTTCAAGCTGTCACATGGATTGGATGCAGACCTCTATCTCTCCAAAAATAGGGCAAATCTGTATTCCACCGCAATGTGGTTTGACAGTTTGAAGCAGATTGTACAGGAGAATTTCGACAATTATGCCGGACACATCTTTATTGCCGCCAGTGGCCTGGTTATAAGGATAATCTCCCCTTTGCTTGCCGGCAAGGAAAAGGACCCGGGTATAGTGGTGCTGGATCAATACGGTAATTTTGCAGTAAGTCTTGTTTCCGGACATCTGGGGAATGCAAACCAACTGGCCAGGGAAGCTGCAGTGTTGACCGGTGGCAGTCCTGTTATTACCACTGCCACGGACAATATGGGATTAGAGGCTATAGATGTCCTGGCAGCGGAAAAAGACATGTTTATATCCAATCTTCGGGCAATCAAAACTGTAAATGCTGCCCTGCTGGAAAATAAAAAGATCCTTGTCTTTGACCCGGAAAATAGATTGGGGCTGGATCCTGCGGATAGGTTCGTTTTCGTATCCAATATTGAACAAATCAAGCAAAATTCTCCTGCAGTTATAGTTGACTGGCGAGATATTCAACCGGCCGACCCACAGAATCATCTTGTGCTCAACCCCAGGGTTTTGGTGGCGGGAATCGGATGCAATTCCGGCACTTCTGCCCACGAAATCCTGGAGCATTTGCAAAATACTTTTTCCGGTTCCGGACTCAGTTTAAAGAGCCTCAAGCTACTGACCAGTACCTCCAAAAAACAAGAGGAGCCCGGACTGCTCGAGGCAGCACGGCAATTGGGGATTTCCATTTGCTTTGTGCCTCACGAGGAACTTGAACATATCCAGGTACCCAATCCATCTTCAAACGTGAAAAAAAATATGGGAGTAAGTAGTATATGCGAAGCAACAGCCCTTCATCAGACCGGCATGGGCAAACTGATAGTAAAAAAGACCAAGAGCCTGAATTCCACCCTGGCAGTAGCACTGCAGCCCTGTACGTAGTTAGCCTGGGCCCCGGGGATCCCGAATATTTAGCTCCCAGGGCCAGGGAAGTCTTGACCCGCTCTCAGAGCATAGTGGGTTACAAGACATACATTGAACTGTTGGAAAAAGATATACTGGAAGGAAAGGAGATTGTAAGCACCGGTATGACCAGGGAAATCGATCGCTGCAACCAGGCTATAAGACAGGTAAAGGCGGGAAAAAACACCTCTATTGTCTGCAGCGGGGACGCGGGTATATATGCAATGGCAGGCCTGGTTTACGAACTTTTGTCTGAACAGGAGGATAGCACAGATATCCGGGTAGAAATAATTCCCGGGATTCCCGCACTGTCTGCTGCAGCTTCACTGCTGGGTGCCCCTGTCATGCACGATTTTGCCTCCATAAGTCTGAGCGATCTGCTTATTTCCTGGGACACGATAAAGAACAGATTGAATGCAGCAGCACTAGCGGATTTTGTACTGGTTCTCTACAATCCCCGTTCCAAAAAAAGGGATTGGCAACTGCAAGAAGCAGTGGCAATATTAAAACAGCATCAAGATACTGATACCCCGATAGGTATTGTCAGGAACGCTTGCAGGCAAGGGGAAACTGTTAAGGTAACCACACTTGCTGAATTCGATCCCCAGGAAGTGGATATGCTTAGTATCGTTATCGTGGGGAATTCCCAGACCAGGATCCTAAACGGCAAGATGGTCACTTCCAGGGGATATATGGAGAAGTATGGTTGATTAGTTTTAGTGCACAGAGAATTGGAGAATTAGAGAATTGGTTTTTAGTGCAGAGAGAATCAGAGAATCTGATAATGAGGTGAATATGCATTGTTCAGAAAATGATGGATCTTCAGTACAGGTATTTAGCTGTTTCCAGCGCTCCTCCATGAGTTATAAAAAGAACATCCATACTAAAAAGGGTATTGTAATCACAGCCTTTGGTTCCTCCACCGAACAGGGGCAAAAAGCCTTTGAAAATATCCACGCCCGAATCGAGGAAAAATTTCCGGATATTCCCATAAGATGGGGATATACCTCCATTACCATCCGCAGGAAATACAGGGAAAAGGGCAAGGATTCCAATAGCCTCTCCACTGCAATCTCCAAACTCTTGGACGAGGATGTGACCCATTTGGCAGTGCAGCCACTGCACATAATCCCGGGCTACGAATTCGAGGATGTGCAAAGGACGGCTGCCGCCTTTAGGCATATCCCAAAGGGATTCACCCAGATTGTACTTTCCACTCCCCTCCTGTACTCACAATCCAGTCTGCACGTACTTGGAAATGCGCTTTTGCAGATTATCCCGGAAAATCGCAGCAATGATGAGGCAGTCCTTTTCCTGGGACACGGGACCAACCACCCTGCTAATTCCTTTTATCCCGCACTTGCCTATTGGCTGCAGCAACGCGACCCACTGTTATTTGTGGGCACGGTGGAGCATTGGCCGGACCAAGACACCATTTTATCCCAACTTCGAAAATGCGGGGCCAAGAGAGTTTATCTGATCCCCCTGCTTACTGTTGCAGGTATACATGCACACAGGGACATTGCCGGAGAAGACCCGGAATCCTGGAAATCCAGGCTGGAAAATGAAGGATTTGAATGTGTGCCGCTATTAAAAGGGCTTGTAGAATACGACAACTTTACCGATCTGTGGCTGGATCAATTAAACTCAGCCTTACAAGCCTTGCAAACTTAATCCTTTACTACTAATAACCAAATTTCTCATCAACCCAGGGTTAAAACCCTGGGTTATTCCAACCTTCACTTTCAGGGAACAAAGTACAAATTCTCTCTACCAATTCTAAAATCATCCAATTTTCTTTGCACTAAACCCCATGCTCCAATTTTCTGATTTTCAGTGCACCAACTCTGCGCTATTCCTCGACAATAATAGCCTCCGGCGCACATTCCCTGGCCGCCTTGCGCACTGCATCTTCAAAGTGCGAGGGGACTTCGTCCACGATTACCCGGGATTGCAACTGATCCTCGTCGTACTCGAACACTTCCGGACAGACCAAATTGCAATTCTTGTCACCCATGCACAGTGAATAGTCTATACTTACTTTCATAAGACAGCTCCTTTTTTGTTGATTAAGACATTAATAAAATTGTAATCAATATTATCCTGAATGCAAACAGATAAATCCAAAAATTTATTTGATCTTCGAGTTAAAAAAAAATGATCTCATACTAAAGTACTATTGTCTTAACCAACAATTTTTGAGAGAAGTAATTCTTCTAATAAACCCTCTTGAACAATTCAAAATTTTATATTAATCTTCATGCTCTTGCATGTATATAGTTAAGTTCCTGACTATCTCTAGTCAGAATTTCCGATAAAAATATTCAACAGAATCTTCTGATCCCCTACTTGTCGGGGAAATTTATAAAAATTTCCATGTCCCCGACGGGGACGGAGTATGTAGAAAGGAAATCAATACATGGGCAAGATATACGAAGCATTGGAAAAAGAAGAAAACCGGGAAGTAAAGCAGGAAGAAAATTCTTTTCGCGGTAGCACTACTGCCTTGGATACCAGGGAAAATCTAGTCGTATTGGGGCGGCCCGGTTCAGCCATAGCCGAACAATTCCGGTTTTTGCGCTCCATGATTACCAAGCCCAGAGACAGGAACGAGGTGGACAAGACAATACTGATTACCAGCAGCATCCAGCAGGAAGGAAAGTCCTACATTGCTTCCAATCTTGCTGCCACCATGTGCATGGGATTGGACGAACATGTCCTGCTGGTAGATGCCGATTTGCGCAATCCCAAAGTACATACCTACTTCAATATACCCCAGGCCCAATACGGGCTTTCCACCCACTTAAGAGAGGGCACTCCCCTGCCGGAACTTCTTCAAAAGACTTCCCTGAGAAAGCTGACTGTTCTTCCAGCCGGATTATCCTCGGAAAACCCGGCTGAACTAATTTCTTCCCAAAGCATGCAAAAGT
>CAJXKR010000057.1 GCA_913055815.1 uncultured Desulfohalobiaceae bacterium
CTCTCCAGCCCTCAAGAGGGCAGGATAATCAAGTCGCACAGTGGACCACCCGGCTGCGGCTTAAATAGATCTAAGTTGTCTCGGAAGGTTAATATAAAACTTTCGCAGTAGTGTTAATTTTCTTGATTTGTTTCAGCGTAAACATTGAACCGCGAATGACTACTGTCAGGGAGAAGATAATAATATGAACGAATCCATCCTGGTATTGAACGGTCCGAATTTGGGGTGCTTGGGAGAAAGACAGCCTGAGATCTATGGATCACATACCCTGGAAGATTTGCCCGCTTTTGTTGAGGAGTTGTTGGGAGAAAAGGCGAAAACTATTGATCTCGTTTTTTTCCAGTCCAACAGCGAAGGCGGTTTGATAGATCGTTTGGAGAATGCCCGTCATGAAGGTGTAAGCGGTGTTGTTCTCAATGCTGGTGCCTATACTCATACCAGCTTGGCCTTGGCGGATTGTCTGGCCTGGATCGGGATTCCCTGCGTAGAGGTACATATAAGCAATATATTGGCCAGGGAGGATGAAATCAGGCATCAGAGCATGTTGTCAAAAAATTGTATAGGAGTTATTTCCGGTTTTGGAGTGAAGAGCTATGCCCTGGGTATAATGGCTCTTTTGCAATACTTGCAGAGAATCTAGTTTTCGAATTGAATACTTACTATTTCCAAAGAGACTTAAGGAGGAGTAATGCTATCTACGTCTGACATTAAAAACGGACTCAAAATCGAACTGGAGGGTGAACCTTACGAAGTGGTGGACTTCTTGCATTCCAAATCCGGCCGGGGTGGAGCATTTGTAAAGACAAAGCTGAAACATTTGCTCAACGGTTCAGTCCTGGAATACACTTTTCGTTCCGGTGAAAAGTTCAAAAAACCGGACTTGGAATCCAAAGAAATGCAGTATATCTATAAAGAGGACAATGCCTTGGTTTTCATGGATATGGATAATTACGAGCAATTCTTTGTACCTCTGGAAAATCTGGGAGGAAAGGAAGACTTCCTCAAGGAGGGTGAACAGGTTAAGGCTGTTGTTTACAAGGAACAGGTCGTGGATATCAATTTGGCTGCTTCGGTGACTTTGCAGGTGGTGGAGACCGAACCCGGAGTAAAGGGCAACACTGTAAGCGGCGCGACAAAGCCTGCAAAAGTGGAAAGCGGTGTCAGCATCAGCGTACCCTTGTTCGTAGAACAGGGGGATGAAATAAAAGTGGATACCAGGACCAGGGAATATATAGGAAGGGCATAGCGACGGTAATAAAAACATTCGAACTGGGCCGGATTTGTAGCGAGGCAATATGTACGGGGATGACAACAGGATTTTGCGGGAATTGACCGCTCTCTTTTTAATTTTTCTTTTTGTGTTTTTGGCTGTATGTTTAGGTACATATTCTCAGCAGGATCCGAGTTTTAATCACCAGGTAAGTACCGGGGTGGAAATCAAGAATAGTGCCGGAATATTAGGGGCGTACATCTCCGGCTCCCTGGTGGAGCTTTTCGGCCTGGGTGCCTGGTTTTTCCCGTTGTTGTCTTTATTTTCCGGCCTGAACATGCTTTTTCTGGGCTACAGGATGGCTTGGTACAGGTGGATTGGGGTGTTTTTGGTTTTTGTATGCGTTACTGGTATGGCATCCCAGCCCTGGATCAAATCTAACCTGGAAACAGGGGCGGTGATCGGCGGCGGTTTATTCGGATACATGTTGTACGACTTCAGTTACGCATACCTGCACGGCCCTGGCAGCATGCTACTCTGGATTTTTTGTTTCCTGGCCGGATTACAGTTGACTTTCATGTTTTCCTGGTCTTCTTCAGCCAGGTTGTTGGCTAACCTTTTCTCCAGGATCAAGGATATTATCTGCTTTTGGAAAAAGAAAAAAAAATCCTCTCTCCAAAAATCTGAACCGGATAAGGATATAAAACCCGGGAAAAAGGATCAGGATGCCACAACTGATTCGGCTCAAAGTCCTGAAGGCAACAAGTCCAGTCCCAAAAAAGCACGTTCCAACAACCGCCCAAAGGCAAAAAACGGATCTTCTCCCTCCAAGATGGTGGACTATCCTTATTCCGGCATGCTGGATCCGGTCTTGGAAAAACAGTTCAAGCCCGAGGACGAGAACTTGGAAGAACTCTCCGGCAAATTGTCAGACTGCCTGACCGAGTTCGGTGTTCAGGGGGAGGTGGTCAAGTCCAGGCCGGGACCTGTGGTGACCATGTTTGAGTTCAGGCCTGCCAAGGGGGTGAAGATAAGCAGGATCGCCAATTTGAGCGACGATTTGGCCCTGGCCCTCAAGGCGACTGCAATCAGGATTGTTGCTCCTATCCCGGGCAAGGACACTGTGGGGATAGAAGTGCCCAACAAGAACCGGCAGACTGTATCCTTCCGGGAGATAGTGGAATCTGATGTTTTTTTGAAACACAAGTCCCCCCTGCCAATGGTGCTGGGACAAAGCATCCAGGGCGAGTCCAGGGTGGAGGACTTGTCTGACATGCCCCATTTGTTGGTAGCCGGGGCCACCGGTGCCGGGAAAAGCGTCTGTCTGAACTCGATTATAATCAGCCTGTTGTTCAGGGCTTCGCCAGAGGAGATGCAGCTCTTGCTGATCGATCCCAAGAGGATAGAACTGGCTGCTTACTCTGAATTGCCCCATTTGGTGCACCCGGTGGTTACGGAAATGGATTTGGCCAAGACTGCACTGGATTGGGCTGTGCATGAAATGAATCAAAGATACGAGGCAATGGCCAAGCTGAATGTGCGGCATATCGCAAACTACAACAAGAAGCTGGATCAGTTGCAAAAATCCGATCCCGAAAAGGTGGAGGGCCTCAAGAAGTTCCCCTACATGGTGCTTATCATAGACGAACTCGCTGACCTTATGTTCACGTCCGGAAAGGAGGTGGAGTCCAGTATTGTACGGCTTGCACAGTTGGCCAGGGCAGCTGGTATACACTTGATTATAGCCACGCAGAGGCCTTCTGTGGATGTGGTAACCGGGCTGATCAAGGCCAACTTTCCAGCCAGGATAGGCTTCCAGGTCAGTTCCAAACACGATTCCAGGACCATCCTGGATTCAGCTGGAGCTGAATATCTGTTGGGGAAGGGTGATATGCTTTTCAAGACCAGTGCCGGCAAGCTGGACCGTATACACGGCAGCTATATAAGCGAGGAGGAAATGTCTGCGGTGATTGATTTCTGGAATACCAAGTACCCCAAGGAATCCCTGGTGGATTTGAAAGAGTGGCAAAAAGAGGCTGAAGTGTCCGGATCCGGTGACAGTAACGGGGATATTGACAATGATCCCCTGTACGATCAGGCCATAGAATTCGTGCAGGATCACGGCAAGGCCTCGATTTCCATGATCCAGAGACAACTCAGGATAGGTTTCAACCGAGCCGCCAGATTCATCGAACAAATGGAGAAGGACGGGATAATCGGACCCCAGGAAGGCAGCAAGCCCAGACAGGTAATAAAGGAATAAGCGATGTTGTTGGTTCAAGTGTAGATAAAACTGGAACTTGCTATAATCTTGAGCAGTAAAAAAGGAGACAATATGGCGAAAACAGTGGAACAGGAGGAAGTTACCGGCCATTCAGGCAAGGCGAGTCTTCTGGGATACAGCATCCCGGTATGGGTATATCTTTTAGACGGCTTGTTGATCGATGCCGGGCCCTATTCCCTGCGCAAGCACTTCATGCCATTTTTTAGAAAATCCGTGATAAGACAGGTGGCTATTACACACATCCACGAAGACCATTGCGGTCTCGCAGCGTCTGTTAAAAGGGAAAAACAGGTCCCTGTATACGTACCTCGAGCTTCCAGTAAACAGACTTATAGCAAGGGCGAAATACCGCTGTACAGGAGAATGATCTGGGGAAAGCGGCCCGCGTTTGAATCCAGGGAAATGCCGGAGTACATGGAAACCAACAGGTTCAGTCTTCGTGCCATACCTTCTCCCGGACACTACGATCAGCACGTTGCCCTTCTGGAAGAGGAAAGGGGATGGCTGTTCACCGGAGATGTCTATGTGCGCAAAAATCCTGTGGTTGCGATCAAGGATGAAGATATGAATGTACTTATACATACCCTAGAACATTTGTTGGAGTTCGATTTTCAGACTGTATTCTGTTCCCATGCCGGGATACTGGAGAAGGGACGCGAGGCCTTGTCAGCGAAACTGGAATACCTGTCCGAGAAACGCGAAATGGTCAGGGATATGCGTAAGCAGGGAAGGAGCAGCAGGGAAATAGAACAACAACTCTACCCCGGAAGACTCCCCATAGAGTTGATATCCAGAGGGGAGTGGTCTCGGAGGAATATAGTCAATACCCTGAGTTAGCAAATGCAGGGGCCTGTTTTGCCATAAATTCATTCCTGATTCAGAATCCGCGTTTTTTCCATAATAATCCGGGATTATACTTTTTTTGAATTTTTTCTTTTTATAGGAATAAAATTCGAATATCGAAATTCGAAATAAAATCAAAGAGTTAAAAAAATTCAAGCATTAAGCGTTTAAATAGTTATTTATTTTCAAAGCAAAATTGGAGTAATAAGCTAACTTGTTGATAAAAAAGAATATTTTGTTGAGAATAAAATTACTGTGTTCGCAGTAGTATTAGCTATTGACATATTATGTTCAGGGTTTGTAATGTATCGATCTTTTCTGTTTAGGAAATCATTGTTGCATCAGATAATTTTTGAGAGGAAGTATGTTGAATAGTGAGGTCGAAGAGTTGCCAATGCTTACGGTTAGGAATTTTTTCCGATTAAATGTGTCCAGGTGTGGGAAGAAAATCGGCGGCAATTTGATCTTTGTAGGCGCTTTCCTGCTACTGTTGTTTGTTTCCGGTCAGAGTTATGCTGCAGGAAACCATAGCGAGATAGGATTTGGAGGCGGGCAAGGCGGTGTTTTTGACGAAGAAAGAAGAGTTTATGTTTTGGCGGAGTATAGATCAAAGTACAATTGGAAGGGTATAGCGCCCATTATTGCTTTGCACACTTCAGGCAGGGAATCTTACATCACTTCCGGAATATTCAGGGATTTTGAGATAAAGAGACAATGGTTTGCCACTCCGGCATTTTCAGTTGGTTTGTATTTCCAGGAGCATGGAGTAACTCTCGGATCAAACTTGGAATTCAAGAGCAGTTTTGCGATTTCCTACAAAGCGGACAGTGGTGCCAGGTTCGGGGCAAGGATTGCGCACGTTTCCAACGGAGGCATCTCCGAATATAATCCCGGATCAGAGATGTTGACTCTTTTTTTTACCCTGCCTGTTACAGAGTAGGACCGTGTTTTTCCTTGGGGTTTTTTAGGCAGGCATATTCAGATTTGACAATTACAGGTAGCTCGTATTAAAAAATTTCAAATACTTAATCCAATTAACCAAGGAGATTGAAAATGAGCAGTTTTCCGGTTTCCATTACTAAATACAATTCCCCTTTTGAGTCCGTAAAACAAGCAGTGGAACTTTGCAACGGGCTCCAACAGATGCCCAGGAATGCAAAAGTCTTTATAAAACCCAATATCGTTTTTTGGACCAAGGCCACCGAGTTTCCCAAGTGGGGAGTTATAACCACATCCCGGGTGATAGAGGATATTGTGCACTTGTTAAGGGAATACGGCATCAGTGATATCACCATTGGAGAAGGTGTAGTGACAGATTCCAAGGACACCGAGACTCCCGCCCATGCTTTTCAGACCCTGGGCTACGAGAAGCTGCGGCAGCGCTACGGTATAGATTACGTAAACGTCATGGAACGGCCTTTTAAAAAGGTTGAACTGGATGAAGACATCACCCTGAAATTCAGTGAAGATCTTTTGAACAGTGATTTTGTAGTGGATCTACCTGCCATGAAGTCGCACAATCAAACTGTGGTGAGTTTGGGTTTAAAGAATCTCAAGGGTACAATAGACGTGAATTCCAGAAAGAAATGCCATAGTCCGGACCCGGAAAAGGACCTTGATTTCTATGTATCCAAATTGGCTGATAAATTGCCGCCCATCCTGACTGTTATCGACGGTATCTATACCCTGGAGCGCGGTCCCGCCTTTGACGGTAAAATGCGCCGCAGTAACCTGCTGGTGGCATCCCCGGACATCTTGTCTGCAGATATGGCGGGGGCAAAGCTCCTCGGGCACGAACCTGCAGATGTACCTCACTTGGCTTGGGCAGCCAGTAACAGTAATCGTCCTACTGACCTCTCGGATGTGGAAATAAGGGGTGAAAGCCTGCAGGAAAATATCTCTTATCATGCTTACGATTTCGAATACACTGTGGACGAGAACAGGGAACTTCCCAAGCCATTGGCTAAACAGGGAATTGAAGGCCTTTTTTACCGCAAATTCGATAATACCATGTGTACATACTGTTCCGGATTGAACGGCCTGATACTGACCGCGATCCGTTTTGCCTGGACTGGTGAGCCCTGGGATAATGTGGAGGTTCTCACCGGCAAGTCCATGGAGCCCTCTCAGGGGATGAATGCAACAATACTTTTGGGTCAGTGTATGTACAAGAAGAACAAGGACCATCCCAATATTAATAAATTGATAGCAGTCAAAGGATGTCCACCTGATCCCAAGGAGGTGGTGGATGCGCTGCACGAGGCTGGCATTCAGGTAGATCCCAGCCTTTTCGAGCAGATAGAGACATTGCCCGGTTTCTTCCTGGAACGCTACAAGGACAAACCGGAATTCGAGGAAGCCTTTTTCCGCGTGGAATAAATAGTGAACTTCAAGGGGCAGGAAGGCAAAACCACCTTCCTGTCCCTAGTCACTTCGGACTTTGATCAGAAGCGCTCATAGTGTGTGAAGTCCTCTATTGACCTTCTTTCGGGAGTCTTGGGTGTCTTGGCAGGATATCCCAGGGGAATTATAGTTACCAGTTCATATCCTTCCGGGACTTGCAGCACTTGTTTGGCCTTGTCGTGATCAAAGAGCCCCACCACTACGGACCCCAGGCCCAGTGAGTGGGCTGTCAGGCAGATATTCTGGGTGGCGAGTCCCATATCGAACATGAACCAGTCCCCGAACTTGGTTGTTACCTGTTCCTTGTAATAGCCCGAGGATTGGAGTTTTGCGCACAAGGCCAAAAGTATCGGGGCTTGAACTATGGCATTTGTTGCCGGATTACCCTTGACCATGGTTTCCTGGAGCTGATCCTTGACGTCCTGGTCCCTGATGACCACTACTTCCCAGCACTGGGTGTTGGCCCAGGACTGGGACCATTGCACTGCTTCCAGTATTTGCTTGAGTTTTTCATCTTCTACTTCTTTGTCCTCGAATTTCCTTATACTTCTCCTGTTCTTCATGATCTCCATGAATTCGTTCATAGTGGCTCCTTTGCCTGTTTTGATCCATTAATTATCTGTTCACCAAAATTATACATACTTTTGGAAGAGAAAGTCAAGATATGAGATTTACTAACAGCAATTCAAATTTTGGATGAGCCACTACAGCGAAAATCCTATATGGAAAGCACCTAGAGCAAAAGTGGACCGCCCGGCAAGACTTAAAATTTACTGTAGTAATAATACGGATTATTTCTGTATACAGAATTAGAATTGCTGATTTACTAAGGCGAAATTGTCCGGATTCAAGCCATGTTTTATATCCGGATTTCCAAGTAGGTTGGAAAATCCGGTATTAATCCTGAAAAAATCCTTTTCACCATTCTTCCTTTAAGCTATACTTATTTTTCCTGAATAATTCACTTTTATCCCCGAATACGGGGGCAGGCCCTATTACTAGATTAAAACATTACAACTAGAAACTGCCTGCAAAAGATTTTGCAGGAACACCCGGGAGGTAATAATGGCTGATTTGACGGCGATATACGGTAGTCCCCGCAGAAACGGCAATACCTCGACTTTGTTGTCCAAGGCAGTGGAAGGAGCGAGAGAGCAGGGGAACACAGTTAAGGAGTACGTGCTCCGGGATATGAACATATCTCCATGCCTGGAGATATACAGTTGCAAAAAGGACGGGGAGTGCAGCATCAAGGACGATTTCCAAGGTATCAGGGACGATATGTTGCAATCCAGCGGGATAATGCTGGCCTCTCCCATATTCTTTTACGCTGTAACCGCGCATACCAAAATGTTTATGGACAGGTTCCAGTCCCTGTGGGTAAAGAAGTATTGGATAAACGAGACCCCTTTTGGCAAATGGACACCCATCAGGAAGTGCCTGTTTATATCCGCGGGTGCAACCAGCGGGAAAAAACTGTTCGACGGTGCATTGTATACCATGAAGTATTTCTGCGATACCCTGGATATGGAGATGTGGAATTCTCTGCTCTACAGGGGGCTGGACGGACCCAAGGATGTGCAAAAGCACGAGGAATACCTGCAGGAAGCCAGGGATGCGGGCAGGGACCTGGCTTCGTCCTTGAGTTGACGCGGATTGAAACAGTGCTTTGTCATACATGATTTGTCGCTTTTACACTAACGTCATTCCGGCGAAGGCCGGAATCTAGAAAAACAGAAGAAGACTGGATCCCGGATCAAAGCCTGCCCCGTACCCCGATACGGGGTCCGGGATGACAGAATTGCAATTAACGTGCTTATTCTGACCGACATTTAAAGTATGATAAGATACAAGGGGGAGAAATTGCAGCAAAAAGTAGCAGTGATCGGAGGCGGACTGGCAGGATCTGAAGTGACCTGGAAACTGGCACAAAACGGTATAGGTGTGACCGTGTTCGAGATGAAGCCGGCTAAGTTCTCTCCTGCCCACAACGACGACAAACTGGGGGAGTTGGTCTGTTCCAATTCCTTTCGTTCCGACATGTTGTTTTCAGGTGTGGGGCTTTTGAAGCAGGAGATGCGCAAGGCAAAAAGCCTGGTAATGCAGGCCGCTGAGGAAACCAGGGTTCCGGCTGGTAAAGCCCTGGCCGTGGACAGGGAGCGTTTTGCAGAATATGTGACCCGTGCGCTGCAGGAATTGCCGGAAGTGGAGATAGTAAGGCAGGAAATAAGCGGTATAGACGATCCCGTACTAAATGACTACAGCAGCGTGGTAATAGCCACCGGTCCCTTGTGCAGCGATTCCCTTACCGATAGTATTTTAAATGTAATAGGAAATCAAGAGCTGTATTTCTATGATGCTATCGCCCCGATCGTGAGTGCGGATTCCATCGACTGGGACAAGGTGTTTTTTGCATCCAGATACGACCCGGAAAGCAGCGATTATCTGAACTGCCCCCTGAACGAAGAGGAATATTACCGGTTGAGACAGGCCCTTCTCACCGGGGAGAGGGTCAATCCCGAATCCTTCGAGTCCGAGAAGCACTTCGAGGGATGCCTGCCTGTGGAAACCCTGGCGGAGAGAGGGGAAATGACCCTGGCCTTTGGACCGTTGAAGCCTGTGGGTCTGGAAGATCCCGGGACAGGGGAAACCCCGTTTGCAGTTGTACAATTGAGAGCTGAGAACCTGGAAAAGACCATGTTCAATCTGGTGGGTTTCCAGACCAAGCTCACCTACAGGGCCCAAAAAGAGGCCTTTACCCTGATACCGGGCCTGGAGAACGCGAATTTTCTGCGGCTCGGAAGTATCCACCGGAATACCTATATAAATTCTCCCCAGGCCTTGACCCCTTACCTGGGAATCAAGAACAGGCCCGGTATATATCTGGCAGGTCAAATAACCGGAGTGGAGGGGTATGTGGAATCCGCAGCCTGCGGTCTCTGGCTGGGGCTTTACCTAGCGGGAAAATATAAAGATGTCCAGGTGGACCTCCCTCCGGAGGATACTGCCTTGGGTGGCCTGTTAAAGCACCTGCGTACTCCTGCGAAGGATTTTCAACCCATGAACGTCAACTTCGGCCTGCTCCCGCCCTTGAACCAGAAAGCCAAAAAGAGGAGACGCAAGGAACTCTATGTGCAAAGGGCTGAGCAGTCCTGGCAGCAATGGTGGGAAAACCAAGTCTCCGGCCTGGCATTGTGAAGATAAAAATTCCAAAAAAAATTATTCATCTCTTGCCTTCCAAGAATTTGGAATATAAGTTGACTACCCGAAACATCCTTTCAAGGAATCGCCAATATGTAAGGGAAACATTCGAGCATTCCGGATCTGGAGACGAATGAGACTCCGTCTTCAAGAGCCCTCGAGTAATGGCAATTATCAAGGAATCAAATTAAAAGCTGCAACTAAACGGATTACAGAGTGATCCGGAAAAACCCGTGTTCTTTATCTTCCCGGAGAATGTTATGGCTGACAATAAGACCTGGCAGGAACTGCTCAAAAAGAACTTTCCTTCTCAGATTAGGACCAGGGGAAACAAGTACGCCCAACAAGGCTGTGTTGTCCTGAAAAAAGCCACACAGGACAAGATCCATGCCCTGGTGGAAGGCGACCTTAGTTATACCGTGGAAATAACTTCTGAAAGACAGCACAAGCAATTCCGGGTATTCTGTTCCTGTCCCCACTTTTCCGGCGGCAAGGCATGCAAACACCTTTGGGCGGCAATAATTGCCGCAGATGAGGCTATTCATCAAGGTCACAAGGCAAGTGCCGGATCCGAGAAGGACAATCTTTCGCCCGATGACTGGGAATCCATCCTGGGTGCGGATAATAATTCCCAGCAATACAATGAGTTGAGTATCTCCGGAACACCCGGCACTTTTATTCTGTATTACGACCTGAACTTGTATCCGGATGCAGTAAAACTGTTTCCCTATCAACAATATGTTAAAAAGAACGGTACATTTGGCAGGACAAAAGAAATTAACTACAACGTATTGCGGGACTATTTTTTGTCAGCACCGGACGAGGTGATCCTGAACAATATTGCAGCCAAACAGCTTTTTTCCACCAGAAGGGGATTCGAGAGTTTAAACAAGGAAAGCCTCCTTATGAATGAGGACGTATCCTTCCTCCTGCCCCACCTGGCAGAGACCAAACGATGCCGGGTGATGGAAAACGGGGATGAAATTTCCTCTCCACTCCAAAAAGGCAGTCCATACGAGGCCAAAGCAAGATTTTACCCGCAGACCGACAATATCGGTAAGAAAAAGAAAAAAATCCTGTTCAACTCCTACGTTGTCTTCTCCGATCAGGAAGATTTTGAACTTAGCCTGCCATTTCGTGAAGTGGAGAGGTTCTTGGGTGATTCGCCATTATTTGTCATCAGTAATGGACAACTACACCAACTAGAGGGGCTGGAGAGAACACAACTAAACCGGTTGAGAAAAATGAATTACCAATTCCAAGTGGCCAGGAAGGATATAAAAAAGTTTGTCCAAACCCTGGAGGAGTCAAACCGTGACGAACTAGTACGTCTGCCTTCGAACCTGGAATTGCAAGAACATCACGAGATTTCTCCTGTTCCGGTTCTGCAGGTCTCCATTGAACAAGCCGGCTTGCAAGGCCGAGCCACCTTTGACTACAACGGACTGGAAGTAGGAGTGGAGGATACCAGGTCACGCATCCTGGATATGGAAAACTGGCAGTATATAAACAGGAATCTGCAAGAGGAGAAGAATCATCTCCAGTCTCTGCTGGATACCGGGTTTAATTTAAACCAGGGCAGTTATAGCCATCCTATGGAGGGTGGGGCTGAAGCTATACAAGAATTGCTCCATAATAACTGGAGAGTGGAAGCCAAGGACAAAAAACCGGTCAAGAGCGGTAAACCCTCGCCCATGCGAGTAAAATCCGGACAGGATTGGTTTGACGTTGAAGGCAGTGTAAGTTTTGAACAGGCTTCAATACCTGTTCCCAGGGCAATCAGGTCTTTTTTGCAGGGATACAGAAGTGTACAACTAGACGACGGGAGCATCGGGATACTGCCCTTTGACTGGTTGCAAAACAATATAAACGAACTTTCGCTTGGATTGGATACCAAGAAAAAACAGAGAAAGGATTCAGACAGGGAAGAAAAACTGCATTACCATCCAGGGCAGGCCTTGGCACTGGACAAGTTGACATCCGGTCAGGAAGATATAAATCTAAGCGAACATTTTATCAGGATCAGGGACGAGTTGAAAAATTTTCAGGGTGTTCAGCCCCGGGAAGCCCCGGAGGGCTTTCAGGGTGATTTGAGGTACTACCAAAAGGACGCCCTGGGCTGGTTCAGCTTTCTGGAGAGATTCGAATTCGGTGGAATACTTGCTGACGATATGGGACTGGGCAAGACGATACAGGTGCTCGCCCTGCTTGAGGACAGGAGGCAAAAGGGATATGCCGGCCCCTCACTGGTGGTGGCCCCCACTTCCCTCATACTCAATTGGGAGGACGAGGCGAAACGTTTCGTACCCGAACTAAAAGTGCTGGCCTATTTCGGGCAAACTCGCAAAAAGTACCTGGAGTCCGCCAGCTCCTGTGACTTGATCGTCACCTCCTACGGTATCCTGCGTCAAGATATACAAGAGTTGAGAGAAATAATATTCGACTACTACATTTTGGACGAGAGCCAGGCAATCAAGAACTACTCCAGTCAAACCTTCAAGGCGGCAAAGCAGATAAGTGCGAATCACAAGCTTTGTCTTACCGGGACCCCGCTGGAAAATCATCTGGGAGAACTCTGGTCCCAGATGGATTTTCTGAATCCCGGTCTTTTGAAGTCAGCCAAAGATTTCGAGGAGTCCTACGTCAAGCCTGTCAGACAGGGAGATTCGGCTCCCCGGGAAAGCCTGCACAGGTTGATCAAGCCATTTATTTTGCGCCGCTGCAAAGAAGAAGTGGAATCGGAACTCCCGGAGAAGGTGGAACAAGTGATCAAGTGCAATATGTCCCATCAACAGCAGAGCCTGTATCAACAGTTGAAGGACCACTACAGGGACAGCATACTCTCGGCAGTTGACTCACAAGGAATGAACAAGACCAAGATGCAAGTCCTGGAAGGGCTCCTCCGCTTGAGGCAAATCGCCTGCCATCCTTGTATGATAGATTCCAACCTGGAAGATTCCGGAAAGATGGAAAAACTCCGCGAACTTCTGGAGGAAGTGGTCCAGGGAGGCCACAAGGCGCTGATTTTTTCCCAGTTTACCAAATTCTTGAAATTGTTGGCCCAGGACCTGGATGAACACGGGTTTTCCTATCACTACCTGGACGGTAGCACCTCTAACAAGGGCCGCAAGGAAAAGGTGAACAGTTTTCAATCAGACCCAGATCCCAAGCTGTTTTTAATCAGTCTGAAAGCGGGTGGCACCGGTTTCAACCTGACAGCAGCGGACTACGTATTTATTCTGGATCCCTGGTGGAATCCGGCTGTGGAGATGCAGGCAGTAGACAGGACACACCGCATAGGCCAGGATAAAAAGGTGTTCACCTACCGCTTGATTACACGCGAAAGCGTGGAAGAAAAGGTGCAGACCCTGCAGGAACAGAAAAAAGAATTAGTCCAGACTGTGCTCTCCGGGAGCAAGGACATGGTCCAGGAACTGTCCAGGCAGGACCTGGAGGTTCTCTTTTCCTAGCAATCCGGCAGTAATGACACAGAATCGGATACAAATATTACTTGAGCAAGCAAGTCAAACTATAATTTCCGGAAATGAATTAACACTACTGCAAAAATTTTATATTAAGCTTTTGAGATAACTTGGATCTATTTGAGCCGTAGCCGGGTGGTCCACTGTGCGACTTGATTGTCCAGCCCTCTTATTGAGGGCTGGAGAGCAAAAGTGGGCCACCCGGCAAGGCTTAAGGTTTCGCTGTAGTGTTATTCCTGCATATCATAATAAGTAACTCCCTGACTGAACCTACCTAGTGCTTTGTCACACATAATTTGTCGCTTTTACACTAATGTCATTCCGGCGAAGGCCGGAATCCAGAAAAACAGAAAA
>CAJXKR010000058.1 GCA_913055815.1 uncultured Desulfohalobiaceae bacterium
GGCTTATGTCAAGGCAACTCAAAGCTCCTTGGCCGCTTTGCAGGGAGATGTGGTCATGACCAGACTTAAAAGGGAATTCAAGAACATGCGAGATGTAACCAGCAAGAGTTCAACTTCAATAAGATTCCAAAGAGATGCCAACAACTGTACTATCCGCAAGCAGGGTCAAGAATTGCAATTAGGATTTGTGGGGAGTAGTAATCAATTTAATACATTGATGGACAATGTAGAGAACTTCAGCCTGAATTTTCTGCGGGCCAACGGCGACACCTGGGATACGGGCGATGGTTTTAACCAATTATATCTTGTCGAGATAGACCTGACCCTGGACTTAAGTGTACCTGTTGAATTGAATTCCACGGTGAATCCCTTGTATAACAATACCTATAACGGACCCCGGGGGTAAAAGGACTTGATTTATGAGAGAAAATAACCCGGAATCCGGTTCAACTTTGGTTATAATTATTGGTACTATTGTAGTAGTCTCCCTTTTTTCGGCATTTTTTATACCTTCCATGAGGTCAGCCCTGTATGACCAGTTGAATTCACTTTCCTCCCAGCAGGCTGCATACCTGGCAGAATCAGGATATAGATACGCAGCTAGCGAATACGCCAACGGCAGCAGTTTTTCTAATAAGCTGGATGTCCTGAGTGAGCTGCACAATCAGACCATAAGCCTTGCGGATAACGATGGTAATTTTACATTACAGATTTATTCCCATTTTTCCATAACCAATGGTTCAATCAGGCCTGGAGCAACAGAGATTAACGGCACCGAGGTACCGGGAAGCTTGCCTTCGGGCTTTAGTTTAACTGCTGCTGATTTGGATGGAATTAAGATCGGAAAAAAAACATACCAAATCCAGGAGATAGAAGTTAATTCAGACAATACTATCTATTACCGGATATCCCCCTCCCAGGGATTACCAAAAATTGACTCCCGAACCACGATACTTCCGGTGGTAACCGTTCGGGATTTCCGGGACAATGTGCTAGAAGGGGATGATCTGGTACTGTCAACAACTAATCAGGATATTTTTTCTTCCGGAAAAGGTTATATAAGTATTAAAGATAATACCTACAGATATCAGGGAACTCAAACAAATGCTGCCGGCAATATTAGATTGCTCAATCTGCAGAGTGCTGAATCCGGTGCTTTTCCGCTGGAGCTGGAGAGCAATGATCGAATACAGGTCCGGCCTTGTTTGACTTTGAATGCTACGGGTCGGTCAGGGGATGCGTCCAGAAAGGTTGCTTATCCGGTAACCTTAACCCGTCAAACGTTTGTTTCCTCTGATTCCCCTGAGCCTGTGGATTTTGAACCTGACCAGGAAGGAAGGCAGTTCACAGATCCTTTTGACCGGGATAGTGGCGATGGGGGAGCGGGAGGAGCGGAAGGTACCCCGGATAATTGGCGGGTTGTGGATACGCCTAACCCTGAAGAGGGAAGCAATAATCCTGAAAAAACCGAGATCAAGAAAGACGAAGATATAGACGTGGGAGGCTATAATTATCTTTCCTTTCAGGACCTCAATGCGACATACCCTGACCGGACAAATCCTTTCAAATATGCTGCTTTGCTCTTGAACAACAGTACCAATACCGGTTTGGCGTGGCAAAACATCAGGTCAGAATGGAGGAATTCAAATGGATATTTGGGTTATACAGTACAAATGAAACAAAGATGGAACAAGGACCTTTATTATGCTGCCGGGGGGATATCCTTCAGATGGCATGCATCCTCAGATGATAATGATGCGAAAAAATACAGCGGATACGGAATTTCGATTATGCGCTACAAGCCTAGCACAGAAGATAATGATATGATACCTGATTCGATAAAACCTGATTGGGGAGACAAAGATGAACCCAATAACAAACCATTGCTTGTGCTCTGGAAGCAAAACGTCAATGAACAGGGCAGGATTGCACGTGATTGGTTGGCTTATAAGGATATAAGCAAGGATCCTTATATAAGGCAAATTCAAGAGCACTCGGATTCTGCTCGGGACTTCAGGTCTGATTACCTGTCACTTGTGCTTCGAGTTGAGGAAAAAAAGTCCAATGGTTTTAAATTCAATGAAATTAATGTGTATTACGGAGATGCGTCTGATCTCGCTCGTGAGCCGGATGAATGTTATTCCAATTTTGCTCGAAAAAAGTATAATGTAATGGATGTGTATAGTCCCAGTTGGACTGATAAAGATTGCCTTGAGGAGTATCGGACAGTGTATTTTACTCGGGTCCATGACTGGACTGTTAATCCAGACTCAAAAAATCTGTTTTTAAATGATCACAACAACACCATTGTTACCACAAGTTATACTACACCGGACATACATATTGGATTCGGGGATTCCCAAGATCGTCCGGAACTAGGAGTTCATGTCTTTGGTGACATAGGTGAAAAAGAAGATACGCATTTAAGGATATACGATCTGGGAATAGTTGCAGGAAGCAATTCCACAGGGCAGGATCAGCGGAGTAGCTTTAGCAGGCTGTAGGCAAAGACCCAGTGAACGATTAAAAGTGATTGATTTGGTATAGGCTCTTATTATTGAGTGTCGTAACACCAATTTCTTATAACGTGAGTTCCGTTGCCATAATTGGCTTCACCATTATATTTTGTTACTTCGATGCTATAACAGTTTCTCATACTGTTTGATCCACCCTTGTTATAGTACATATCAAATTCAAAGCCGTCAAAAACATCACAATTATTATCAAATGATCCGGTAGGTGCACCCAGGGTACATTTGTTATATGTAGCGTTGCTAACAGCCTCTTGAATATTAATGTTTCCTTGGTGCTCAAGTGCTGTTCTGCTCAATGCTGCATCTATCCTGGCAGCTACTTTGTTTGCTGCTGCTTTAGCAGCCTGAATCGAGGCTTCCCTCTGCATTCCGAAATATTTGGGCACTGCAACTGCAGCCAGTATTCCCAGGATAACCACTACTGAGATAATTTCAATCATCGTGAAGCCTGATTGTCTGGAGGTTTTGGGATTTCTCAATTTATCAATATTCAATTTTGCACTCCTATTTATTTAATAACGGAGACATTTCAATTGTATTTGATCTGCCCTGATGATTACTTCTGATCTTGTACTACTTACGCAGTTCAATTATTTTAGAGAGTTTGTCTTTGACTCCGGAAGGTTTTTTACCTGCCTTCCATTGGGTGGTTAACTGCACTGTTTTATTGTCAAGGGCTTGTAGTCTGTAACTGAAACTATCTTTTTCAGGTACTTCTATTTGCCTTATTGCTTCCTGGGATCCGATCTCCCGTTGCTTTTCCATCAACAGGGAGGAGTACCTCATTTTTACAGTGGAGGCACCGTTTTTTGCTGCAACTTCCAGTGATTCCTGTGCTTTTTGGGTTTGCATACTGCGGTATTCAGGCAAAGATATAGCTATCAGCACCCCAAATAATATTATTAGTGAAATTAATTCAATCTTGGTCAGTCCGGATTCCTTGTTTATTATCATTTGCAGTTCCTGTTTGTAAGTCTTTATAGTATTTCTTGCTACTAATTTATCAATTTATTTACCTTATTTGGAGCAAATTGTCAACTTTCAACTTCACGGTCAGTCAATTAAGACTGTTAATATGTTTTCCAAACAAACTTCTAGCACCACGTCTTGAATTGTTTCGCAGCGTTATTGTACTGCTTGTGTCAGGTCCCACATGGGTAGAAATATCGAAAGAGCAAAAAAACCGACCACAAATGCCAAGCCCACGATTAATATAGGCCCCAGGTTGGTAGTCATCTTGCTAACCGCATAGGCAACTTCCTCGTCGTAGTGGCTGGATATTTCCTGCAGCATCTCATCCAGGTTACCGGATTCCTCACCTATGCTTATCATGTTTATCACCATGGGGGGAAAGAAGTGCGCGTATTTAAGGGGCTCGGATATGCCTTTGCCTTCCTGAAGTTTTTCGTGGATGCGGTCGAATTCCTCGGATATGGCCTTGTTGCCTATGGTATTGGAAAGAATGTTAAGGGAGTTGAGAACCGACACCCCGCTTGCTTGTAGAAGTGCAAAAATGCTTGCAAATCTGGACATGGCGGATTTTTGCATTACCGGTCCGATTATGGGTATGCGCAGCAGGGCGTGATGCAGAATGTATTTGCCTTCCTTTGAACGGAAAAAATAGTAGCAAGAGAGTATAACAGCGATCAATGCAGCGAGACAAATGTACCAGTAATTCGTAAGGAAGTGATTGATGTATATAGCTATTTGTGTGGGCAGTGGGAGCGTGATGTCCATGGATTTGAATATATTTGCGAATTTCGGGATTACATAAGTCAATAGTACAAAAAATGCAATGCCCAGGGCAAGTACGACAATCATTGGATATTGCAGCGCGGATCGGATATCGCTCTTTATCTTGTTTTCATGCTCCAACAGGGAGATGAGTTTGTCCATTACATCGGACAGTGCCCCGCTGGTCTCGCCCGCCCTGATCATGCTGCAGTAAAGATCCGAAAACATTTCGGGATGCTTGGAAAAAGCATTATACAAGGATTCTCCTTGGTTGATATCCTCCTTCATTTCAATGATTATTTTTTGCAGCTTGGGATTTTCTGTTTGATTCTCCAGAGTATCGAAGATCTCCAGGATAGAAATCCCGGATCTGAACATGGTGCGGAACTGTTTGGTGAAAAGTAGCAGTTCCTGGGCGGTGACCCTGGTTAAGCTCATTTGCAGGTTTTCCCAGAATTCGCTTCCTGTGGATGTACTGCCGCCCCTAGCTATTTTCTGCGGGATATATCCCCGCGATAATAGCTTTTCACTAGCATCGTCACGGGATTCCGCCTCTATGTTTCCGGTGATTGTGCTTCCCGATTCTGTTAGGGCTTTGTAGGAAAATTCCATAGTTGATATCCTTTGCTGAGGTCTGGAAATTGGATAAGAAATGATTTGTTCTTGTTTCCAGCTTCTAGACTCATGTTACCTCCCATGCCCTGCCGAGCACAACGAAGCATGGGCAATCTCGACTACGAAGTAGCGAGAAAAAGTTCTTCTCTTAAACTTAAAACATAACCACGTAACCACTTAAAACCTTTTCATGTTACACCAGTATTGTTGCAGTTGCTTCTTCCAGGGTTGTATAACCTTGGAGCACCTTTTTTGCTGCATCCTGCTTCAAGGTCTTTAATCTTCCGTCATTTTTTGCTTTTCTTGCTATCTCCCGGGAAGTGGCTTTTTGCATTATCATGTCCTGTACCATTTCATCGTTGAGCAGGATTTCAAAAACTCCGATTCTCCCTTTGTATCCTGTGCCGTGGCATTGATAGCATCCCATGCCTTTTTGGAATTTGGCATTGGATGCGTTCTCCAGTCCCCAATGCTGCAACATCTTTTCATCCGGAGTATAGGATTGGGCACAGTAGGGGCAAACCCTGCGCACTAGTCTCTGGGCGAAGGTGACCAACAGGGAGGAGGAGATCAGGAAAGGCTCTATGCCCATGTCCAGAAGCCTGGTTATGGCTCCTGCCGCATCGTTGGTATGCAAGGTGCTCAAAAGCCGGTGTCCTGTAAGCGAAGCCTGAACTGCAATGTTTGCGGTTTCATAGTCCCTGATTTCGCCAACCATTACAATGTCCGGATCCTGTCTGAGAATGGAGCGAAGTCCGGAAGCAAAAGTCATCCCGGCCCTGCTGTTCAATTGTACTTGCCTTATTCCGTCCACCCGGTATTCCACCGGATCTTCCAGGGTGACTATATTCAATTCCGGGGACTTTATCGATTCTATAATCGAATACAAGCTGGTGCTTTTCCCGCTCCCGGTAGGACCAGTGGAAATAATCATCCCATAGGGCTTGTTGCTGACTGATGCCAATTTTTCCCTGTCATTCTGATACATACCCAATTGGTTCAAATTGAATATGCCAGCTGACATGTCCAGAAGCCTCAGTACCATGTTTTCACCGTGAATCGTGGGCATGGTGGAGGCGCGCACGTTGATTTCCTTCCCTTCCATGTTCACGGTAAATCTTCCGTCCTGGGGTATTCTGCTGGTAGCTATGTCCATATGCGCCAAAATCTTTATCCTGGAGATAACCGGCAAGAACATGGATTTTGGAGGTGCGGGAGCATCCTGGAGCTTGCCATCTCTTCTGAACTTGACCTGTATATGATCTTTTTCCGGGCTGATGTGTATATCACTTGCCTTGTCGTGTACAGCCTGTGCCAGTATGGAATTGACCAGCCTGATTACCGGTGCTTCTTCAGCCATGTCCTGCAGGGAGCTTACTTCAACCTGGTCGGTGACTTGTATGTCCGAGGATCGTTGTTCCCGAACATCTGTGTCTTGTGAATCGGGCTCAATATCTTCCAGTAATACACTGAGGTCGCTTTCTCCGTACAGGGAACTAAGCAGATTCTTGAATTCGCTTTCCGAACAAACTACTGGTTCCACTTCCAGGTTGGCCTGGAGCTCTATATTATCACAGGCGTTGATATCCAGGGGATCGGTCATGGCGATCAACAGGATGGAATTCTCTTTTTTCAACGGAATGGTTTTGTACTTTTTTGCGGTTTCGAATGGGATGATTTCGGTGAGGGAGTAATCCAGGGGATAGTTTTCCGGAGAGAATTTATCTATTTTGAGTTGTTTGCTCAGGGTCTCTATCATGTCTTTTTCATGTACATAGTTCTTATGTACCAGGAATTCTCCCAGTTTCAGATTGTAATTTTCCTTTTCAGCAAGTGCTTGTTGCAAATGCGCCTTGGAGAGGATATTTTCTTCAACCAGCATTTCTCCAAGTTTGGGTCTTTTTGCCAAAATCGGAACTCCTTGTAATTATTGCTTGGACAAAATTCTCCCATCTACTGTGTCGCTTCAAGACTTTGAAATCCTCATGTGATAATATGCACTGAGGTTTCAAAGTTTTTTGCCCCGCCCTGCCAAGGCAGGGACGGGGTCGAAATTGCCCTCGCTCCTTGTATATGGGTAAGTTTACGTCCAATCGCAGTTTTCGGTCAGGCACAAATTAAATGCCGGAATGGTAACAGATCATTATTCACTTGTTCTTGATTCTACTCAAAAAATAAGTATGTTTGCCAAAATCTTCCTTATCCGGATCGAATAATTCTATTTGATTGCGCAATTCTCCGGGAAAAGACACCAAGGCTTCTTCAGCTTGGGCTCGGTTTTCATATATTTTGCTGCCCAGGATATAGAATTTCAAACCTCTTTCAGGTGTCCATGTACTCAACAATTGTGTGGAATTATCGTTCGTTGTTTCATCCAGCATGGAATAGGCGGTGCTGAGCTCTTGGGTTTCTGTGAATAACAGTCTGTATCCTTTATCAATAATATTGTTCGCTATCATGACAACCGGAACACGGAGTCGACTTTGAGCACGGATCATATTTCGGTTATCTATCTGCGGGTTCTTTTCAATCATGCGTTTCAAGATTATCTGGTTTATTATGCGCGGCTTGTCGATTCCGTATATCTTTTCCGCCAATTTCCACAGGTTTTCCTCGTCTTTTACCTTGATAGTTCCCAGTACACTGGGCAACTTTGTTATGCTTGTTGCATTGGACTCCTGTTTATCTGCGGTTTCATCCGGACTCTTGGTTACAGTTGCCAGGTCTGCCGCAGTGTTATTAAACTCAGTTCCTAGAGTGTTATTTTTTTGGAACGAAGGGGATCTGCTATTTTCTGTTTTTTTATTTATCTTCCTGCTTATCTGCTTTTGGGAGTGGTTGGCGTTGTTATGTACAATACCTAGCTCGGTAACATCGCGGGAGGAAAGCAGGTTTTTCATGAAATCCATATTGAAGGAAATGGTGTTTGTCCTTTGCAATATAAAAATCACTCCCAGGAGGACAACGAAACTTACAAAGGCATAGTATACCGGGCGCAGGTATCTGGTCCGGTTTATAGCAGGTTGTATCTTGCCTTGTTTTAGCAGTTCTTTGTTGCATTTTTGTACCAGGAACCAGTTTACCTTGAATTTTTGCTGCATTACCAGGATCAGAATGATCTTGTGGCATAGATTGATTATCTTTCTGGGATAGCCCCTGGTAGATTTGTATATGCTCCAGAGAGCGGGTATGGTGAATTTGATCGATTTTTTTTGTTCTATTTTTGATTTGTCTATCCTGTGCAGGATAAGATTTTGTGTGTCCCTGAAGGACAGTGCCTGCAGTTCGTAAAGCAGGTTTATCCGATCGGTGACATTGTGCATTGCACGTAGAGTGTCCTTGAATTCGGGTTGGGCAAATATAATGATTTGAAGCAGTTTCTCGGAATTGGATTCGAAATTCAAGAGTTCCCGCAAGATCTCCATGCAATCTTGTGGGATCTTTTGTCCCTCGTCTATGATCAGTAGATCGGTTTTGCCGTTTACAGCTACTTGATCGAACAGGTAGGACTTGATCTGTTCTTTCAGGGACAATTCACTTTCTTCGCCGCCATCTTGTTCCTGGGGACAGAGTTGTTCTTGCAGGGCCTTTAGGAAGTATAAAGGGCTCTTGTAACCCGGGTCCAATAACAGGTTGCACTTTATATCCGGATCCTGACTCAAGGATCTAATCAAATGACGGCATAAAGTGGTTTTACCGGTTCCTACTTCTCCGATAACTACATTGAGCCCGCGTTTTAATCTTATCGCTATTTCCAGTTGCTGCAGACAACTGTTGTGTTGGTTGGTCTTGTAAAACAGTTCAGGATCCGGGGCATTGGAAAAGGGCTCTCTTGTTAGGTTGAGTATTTTGAAGTAATCCATAGTAGTATTCGTGAACCGGTGTCTTATCTATCAACTAGAGACGCTTTTACCCGGTTTTTTCAGTATCTCCGGAGTGATGAACACTAGAATCTCCTGCATGCTTGTCCCGCTACTATCACCTTTAAACAACCATCCCAGTCCGGGGATGTTTTTTAGCAAAGGTACGCCCTTGTCGGATTCACTTACTTTTTCCTTGGTCAAACCGGATATGACAATAGTTTCCCCGTTTCTGACAATGCAGGTGGTCTCGGTTTGTCTCTTACGTATAAGCGGACGTCCTTGTACTGAATTGGCAAAATCGGGTTCGTCGTTTTTTATGAGTATTTTCATCTTTAGATATTTTTTATCGATTATGTGCGGTGTTACTTCCAATCTTAACGTGGCTTTTTCCATCTGGATATTGGTTCCCTGTTCGGAAGTGGTTTCGTAGGGTATCTCGCTGCCAGCTTCTGTGTAGGCCATTTGGTTATCCATGGTGGTAATGGAGGGGCTGGAGAGTATTTGCACCTTGTTGGCCTGCTTGAGAGCGGAAAGTTGCATCTCCAGAATGTTGTCACCCAATTTGCCTACCATTAGACCCAGTCCTGCACCGGCTGCACCTATTCCTTCACCAACTGCATCCACAGGGAAATTGACATTAAATCCCTGGCCGCTTATTCCTGCTTGACCATTGCTTGGAGTATAGTCATCCCGTCCCTGCAACGGGGCACCGGATGCACTTCCATCTGTGCCTCTGGGGGTAACATAAACCCGGCTGTTTTGTTCTCCGGTCTGAAATTGATTTGAACGCCACATGCCACCCCATTGCATTCCCAGGAATCTGCCTGTTTCCCGGTTAGTTTCCACAATATGGCCTTTTATATGGATCTGATTGGTAGGCCGGTCCATTTTCTGGATCATTTTGAGCATTTTGCTCATATCGTTCGGAATGGCCTTGATGATCAAGGAATTGTTGTGTTTGTCAACAGCAATCTCACCCCTTGTTTTGCCTTCTTGGTTCTTGATCAGGAATTTATTCAGCGATTTCTTGATTTCAGTAGCATCTGCGTAATTTATGTTGATCATCCTGGTAACCAGCTCTTCCACCTGCTTTTGTTCCATCGCCTGTTCTTGCCGTTGTTGCAAAACCTTTTCCATTTTTACGACGTTCTTCATATCCTGGGGAGTTATTATTTTGATTATATCTCCCTTCCACTTGTATTCATATCCGTGAGTGCTCAGAATGGCCTTGAATGCTTCATTCCAGGGTTCCTGTTCAATATTGATGCTGGTTTGGCCCTTTACATTGGCGTTCATCAGGATGTTTTGGTCTGCAGCCCTCGCCAAGGCCCTTATTATAGTCTGGATATCCGCATCCTTTATTTTGAGTGTAACTTTATTTGTTGGTAATTCTTTGGCTGGCTTTTCCTTTTTCTTCTGTTTTTCATCCTCTTGGAATTTTTCCAATGTCCTGTCTTTTTCTTTAGTAGCTCTGGGGGAATGGCCCTTGGATTTTTCCGCTTTTCTTTTCCAGTTTTCAAAAAAGTCCTCCTTGACTTTGGAAGTAGAGCAGCCAAAAGGTATTAAAAACAAAGAAATGGTGATAAATAATGTGATGGCCCAATTGATTTTTCTTTTCATCCTCGAAGCCTCTTGGTTTCTTGTTTTTTTTAGTATTTAAATTCTGATCTGCCGATGGATATTTTTGTTTCACCTTTTTGCAAAATCACTTGTTCTGGGGTTGCCCGAAGTAATTCGAAATTACTATTATTCAGGGTATCTCCCACTTTATACTCGTTCCCGTTTATAACGGCGAGTATATTTTTACCAATTTCCACGTATCCATTGTAATTGAAATGTTTTTTCCAATTTTCTATTCTCTTTTGTCTCTTTTTCTCAGCTTGTATGGGTTCAGTGGGATTGGAAACACTACGGGTATAGAAGGGATCTTTTATCCAGTGCTTTCTGATTATATCCATGACATAGGATTCTTTATTATTCAGTTCCTGCTCATTGATGGATTGGTTTATCCTGTTTGCTACACGCATGTATTCGGGCGTTTCCTGGGTGCTTTGTATCGAAGTCTCGTCGGATTCTATACTGAATCCTGACCTTAACATCTCGAATCCGCCATACAAAATAGCTATAATCATAATTACGAGTATAATTTTTTCTCTGATATTCATGGGAGCGTATAGCCCTCCTTTTTCAATTCTCTAACAACTAGCAGGCCTTTTTAACTTAAATTCATCCATAGCCTCAACTCGTATTTCCTGTTCTGTACTATATCCTGGGCGTTGATTCTAGTGATCTGATCTACATAGCCAAGGGATCCCAAGTTCAGGACGAGTTCTCTAAAGTTTGAAAGTTTGCCTTTGAATGTTGCGTTGATTTTTATCCTGGACTCGTAAGTGCTCAAGGTTTGTGCATCCGGATCAATGGAAACAATATCCAATCCGGCTTTATCAGCTATCCCGGATATGACATTAGAAATTTCGCCCAAATTGTTCTGGGTTAGTGACACATCCCGCATTGCAGGTATTTCGTAAAGTTGTTCGTTGATCTTGAATTGTTTTAATTTGACCTGCAAACTTTTATACACGGATTGATATTGCTGGTATTTGGAAAGCATGAAACGGGTTTGTGATATTTGTTGATTCAGTTCCGCCTGGGTTTTTTGGGGTTGATAAATTGCAATATAGGATATTGTCAGTAATATTGCCAAACAAAATACTACCGTTAACAATATTCTGCCCACAAAATAAGTAGAAAATATGTTTGACCGCATATTTGATGTCCTGTTTTATTGGTTTTCAGGTGCCCTTTAATTGGTAGGGCCTGAAATATTATTTCAATCTTCAGTGTTTCAGTTGTTAAACCATTTTTATGGAAATTACAAAATAAAGTACCTTACCCTTGTCTTTGTATTGCTTGACTTCTCTTTGCTGAATGTTCGGACTGGTCAATACGGCAGAGCTTCTCAGATTCAACATGTAACTCGCCAATCTAGGTTGGAAGTCGCTTTTATTCCCCAGGACAACTCCTTTGATAATCACATTGCCCTTGCGGAAATCCTTATTTGCATTGTTGTCGTTATCGAATTTGGGCTTGGATTCCACGTCTATCTGATGCAGTTTAATCCCGGAAGGGGTATTCTGCATTATCTCGGTGAAAGTTGCCATCTCAATAAATCGATGCGAGTATTCCTTTAATGTGGTTTGTTTTTCTTTAACCCTGGATGCCAGCTGAACAAGTTGCTGTTTTTCAACAAAGGGAGAGAGGTTGTTTAAATTTTCTTCCAGTTTTTTTTGTTCCTCTTTCAAGGGTTCGATTTGTTTGGACTGCCAAAAGTAGGTACCTCCCAAGAATAGTGCAATTGCTGCGCTGGTAGCGATCACGATTTCGTTTATCCTGTAGATTTGCTTCTGGAACCTTTTTTCGCTGTAGTTGTAGATAAGATTAATATCCCGAAAATTGTCTGACAGGGCCAGTCCGTAAAGAAGGGAAAATTGTATAGCATCCAAGGTTTGTTCGGGGATTTTTCCATTCAGGCGTGGTACTTCCGTATCCGCAAATGCGTTCAAGTGGTAAGTTTCAATACCCAACTGTTCCTGGATATGATTCTTTATTTCCGGACAGGCCGCAGCATCTCCGCATAAGTATATTCTTTCCACGGGGTCGCGCGACAGGGACTGGCTGTAATAGGAAAAGCTTCTTTCCACTTGTCTGGTCAGGCGTTGAATAGTGGGATGGATAATTTCGAATATTTCCTCCCTCTCGATATGGATGTCTGTTTCTTGATCTGTGCTTGCGGAGTGTTCACTAAAGATGGAATACAGATTCCTCCTGGCATTTTTTTCACTGGAATATGTTTCTTCCTCAACTAAAGAGGGTTTCTGTTCAGCAGATTCTTCCAGATCCAAATATTCAAACGTGCCTATATCTTCTTCTATTTCGGGCAGGTGACTTTCAAGTTCTTCCACCATGCTTTCAGTGCCGGTCCTGATGTTGCGCAACATGGACAAGGCACCGTTTTCAAATATGGATATGGAAGTCCCACTCTCTCCGATATACAGAATTGAAACAGTCCTTGGGACTATATTTTGCATATGCTTCTTGAGCAGGTTCTGAAAGGCCAATATTTTCACGCTGATTCCAGTCAAGGAAAAGCCTGCCTTTTCAAAGAGCTCTTTTTGGGATTGAACTTCAGTATAGGAGGTGGTTACCGCAAGGACGGAAAGTTTGTTTACACCTCTTTCCACTATTTCTTCCTGGACTTCGTAGTCAATCAGGAGATCCCTTTCTTCTATGCTTTGCTCTTTCTTCAGGCTCCAAAACAAGGTGTCCGGAATGTTTTTGTCCTTGACCTTGGGTATGTTGATAATATGCAGGTCCAAATCTTTCGAGGGCATAATGGCCCACAGGTTGTAACTACCTGAAGGT
This sequence comes from uncultured Desulfohalobiaceae bacterium, assembly GCA_913055815.1. Classification (GTDB taxonomy): domain Bacteria; phylum Desulfobacterota; class Desulfovibrionia; order Desulfovibrionales; family Desulfothermaceae; genus CAJXKR01. The sequence continues at coordinate 13,169 of CAJXKR010000058.1, forward strand.
CTGCCTATAAAATCGGTTAGTACCCTTTTTAGCCATATGGGGAACTCTTCGGAATCTATTGCAATCTCCAGGGGAATGTTTTGATAATTGTATATTGTACCTGTTTTTTGTTCAAAGGTTAAAAGTCTGATATGAGCTTCAGTCAGTTCTATGGCTGTATTAAAGCTGTAAGGGTAAAGTGATTTTATTTTGTCCCCGGCTTTGGATATATTGGTAAGAATATTGTTGGATAGATTGGAAAAGAAACT
>CAJXKR010000059.1 GCA_913055815.1 uncultured Desulfohalobiaceae bacterium
TTGGATTTCGGGGATGAAACCGACGCAACCGCGCCATTCGATCTCAAGTATCCAGATGCCGGTAAGATCAAACTGCATACCAGGTATGAATTAGAACAAAATGGTACTCCCTCCGGCAACTACATGTATGGCGCGAGCAACCAATTCGTGGTTCGGCCCTTCGGATTCCGAGTCTATTTACCCGGACCCGATTCCACTGCATCCGATGCCAACGACTCGGTTTTCAAACCAGCCGGAGCCAATTTCACTGTACAAGTTGCTGCAAAATGCTGGAACTCCAGCGATGACAGCGACCAGAACGGAATACCTGATGGTCACGGCGACCTGGATCCCAACAATAATGTCGATTTGGCTGACAACCTCACAACTCCAAACTTCGGGCAAGAAATCAACTCTGAATCCGTAGTACTTGCCTCCTATCTCTGGAAGCCTGACAGCACAAACGCTAACGACCCTGAATTAAACGGCAAAACTACTATTTCCACCTTCAAAACCGGAGATGGAAACTCCACAGGAGCGCAATACCCGGAAGTAGGAATCATCGGGATTAATGCTACAATCAAGGACGGACAGTATCTTGACATCAGCTCCTTTGAATCCTCGAAGATAGTGGGCAGCAAAGGAGAGGTTGGCCGCTTTATCCCGGACAGGTTTCGTGTAACTGACAATTCTCCCGGATTCGGGGATGGGTGCTCCGGATTTACTTACATGGGACAACAATTTCCCTTGAACAGCACTGATCCTCGCTTTATCATCACTGCCAAGAATGCAAACAATCAAACCACCCAAAATTATGACGGAGATTTCTGGAAGCTCCCTGACAACCTGAGCAATCGGACTTACAAAAACAACTCCACAATCTATGCTAACGCAACGAATAGCAGCAGCCTCTCTTTAGTCCGCAGCAAGAACGGCAGCACTTCGCTCTATGGTGTAAACACAAATTACAATGGCACGGAATGGATCACTTTGAGCGGGGATTGGCTTACCTACCAAAAACCTGTTAACAGCACAAAACCATTCCAGGCCAAGGCGAACTTAAACTTGAATGCGACTGACTTAAAAGATACTGACGGCGTATGCTACGATCCGGATCAAGACAACGATTGTGATCCTTATAGAATAGCTTCCATAAACGGGACAGAATTGCGATACGGCAGAATTAAATTATTTCCTGCCTACGGATCAGAACTGCTGGATTTGGACATGGAATTTGAAACACAGTACTATAATAGCACTTTGGAACATTTCACCCGCAACAAAAAAGATAACTGTACACAATATTCTTCTGGCAATATGACTTGTTCAGATCCTGACAGCTCTGACACTTTAGATTGCTCTGAAGTCAATTTCACTACTTCAAATGGTAATATTGTTGTAAAAGGGGAAGGCCATTATACCTTGAGCCAAGGCAAAAACAATACAGGTACAATTAACTGTATATTGAGTCTTGATTCCTGGCTTGGCAACAGCACTGCCCCTGCCACCTTCGGCATTTACAAAGGGAATGAACACATCATCTATCAGCAGGAAACCACCTGGAAATAATCAGAATATGTTTACCACTCCAAAACGGATAAAAAAATGTGGTTAAATCCAAACTTTTTATCCGTGTCACCTTTTCATTTAATCCGTGGAATTGACTAACTGCAAGGTGAGTGTTCTGGACACATAGTCCAAGTCGCCGGGATCCCCGTATTCTGCCTTTGCTCTTAGACGATACCAGGTGCAATTTTCATCTCCCTCTGTATATGTTTCATTTGTGCAATTCATAGTTATTTGAAAATTTATTGTACTATTAAAAAAATCTTGAGAAGAATAGGTATCATTTGAAAAACAATCACCATTACTACTGCTTAGAGTCTTGTTAGTCCCCCACTCCAGGGCGCTCTTTGCAGCATAGTATGCACGTATGCCCTGATGGGACAGGGTGGTTGTCCTGGACTGCACCCCGAACATCTTGACCATGATCCCGCCGAGCAGACCCAGAACCACTATTATAAATATGACCTGAACCAGGGTAAAGCCGTTTTTTGTTCTTAAAAATTGCATAATTTAGGGGGTATTGAGAACATGTACTTGGTGCAACAAGGTTATGGTTTCACCATTTTTTGAAAGTGTGGCGTTCATGGTTAAAAGTGCCGAACGTGTGGCAGTACCGTGCTGGTACTCAAAGTTAACATCCTCCACATGCCTTGCGATAAGTGATCCGGATCCCCAATCCTCGCAACCATCCTTTTTTTCAGGATCGATTATACTGGTAGAATTATGGTACCGCCACAACTTTTTATCTTGAAAACTGTAACAAACTTGAGAATCCACTATCTGAAAACGTCTATCAGGAGAACGATAAGGAAATCGTTTTCCACTTATGGTAAAATTGGAGGAAGGAGCCACACCCACAGCACCATCGTAGCCTACATCCTCAATATCCGCGGTATTGTTGTAAGTGGAATTATATGCATCCGCAGGGGGTTGGCCTGTATTATAAATCACCAACTTGGCATTAGCACTCCCGGAAGATAGATTCTCACTGTCTTTTTTTCTTAATCTACCGATCATGGAAAATTTTTTGTCTGTCTGGTTGAATTGCAGTGTCTGATTGTGTGAGCAATCCGAAGGTGGAGCTGGACATCTGGTCCTGTATCGCCCTCCTGCCACAGTATGCAAAAAAGTTATACCCGTTTCATTAGTCAAAGGTTCGATACTGTTTGGCAAAGCTGCCCGAATATCCCGCTTCATGCGCAGGAGTGCCGATTGAGCAGAATCGACGAGCTTGGCCCTGTTGGAGACATCCACGTATCCCTGCATGTGATTGGTGATGATCAAACCGCCCAGGGCAGATAGGATACCCACCACCACTATTACAACCACCAGTTCGACAATGGTGAATCCTAAGGGAGATGGAGATGCTTTATTTCCCATAATACTACTTCTGATTCATATTTGCTGATCACACACAGCAGATGTGTGCAAACATTTTTGCTATACAGTGCCTGACCGAAAACTGTGATTGAATGTAAACTTGCCCATATACAAGGAGCGAAAAATTGTGAAACCGCAGTGTATATTAATACATGAGGATTTCAAAGGCTTAAAGCGACAAAGTAGATGGGTCAGTTTTCGTTCAAGCACTATATATGAATTCTTCTGGCAAATCACTCTAATACTTGGCCTTGTATCCTGTTAAAACAAACTTCACATCTGCAGACTCGTGGATTACTGTTACCGTAATCTTGGCGGATTGATTCAATCCCCCACCAGGTCCTAGACTAGTGGAGTTTTCAACTCTCACATCCACCCTGTAGTTATCCAGTCCCGGCATTGGATCATCATTCTGATCTTTAGGCTGCTCATTACTAATAGTGCTATTGTAATCATAAACATCGTCAAAAACAGGTCGGGTCTCTCCCGTTTCCGGGCCAACAGTCTCCCCTCCTTCAGGATTTGTATAGCGCTTTAGCAAAATCTCTTCCATATAGGCGTCCGCTATTGCCACTGCCTGTTGCCTGATCATGGGATCCGCACTGTGTCGGGTGGTAAACTGCACCGCAAGCAACACCCCGCTTACCGCAACAGCTATGACCACTATGGAAACGATCAACTCCACCAGGGTAATGCCTGCTTGATTATTTGTATCTGAAAACAATTTCATGATGTAGAGTTCACGTATCCGGTTTGTTCAAATATCGTCATTTTCCTCCCGTCTAAAGTAATGGTGAGATCCCCATTACAATCCTCGCAATTTCCAAGCGCAGTAAAAGTAGCGTTAACAGGAAGATTATCTGAACCTACATTAACAGAATCCGGGTATTCATTTTCGTAAACTGGGTGTGATTCCGGCAAATCCTTGAAGCCTTCGCTACTATTATAGTAGAGTTTGTATTTATTATTTGTAAATTGAATGCGCACTTTGTCCCCCCTGCCCACAGCCAGGCGATGTGCATAGCGGGTTGCACTGACCACTTCCTGGTAGAAACCGGCGCTTTTGAAATCTGCGATACCAACAAAGCGCGGGACTGCATAAAAAGAAACTATCCCCAAAAGTACAATGACAATTACTAACTCCACCAGGGTGAAAGCGCGGGGATGGATTTCCTTGTATATCATAATTATAGCGTTTTCAGCTCATTAAATTAAATCAAACCTAAAAAGATGCTATTTTTATTCACAAATAAAAAATTCTGATTAAATTTGTAACATACTCCTTATATCTTGTCACCTTACCAATAAAAAATATCCCCAAGCTGAACACCTGGGGATATTTGAGATTAGACTTAATAAATGATTTGATATAAATCTAGGTTCATAATATTAGCTACAATCGGTACCGTTAGCAACTATATCTACACCAGTAGTAGAATTAACACCATATTCAACCCTGCACCCACGTGGAACTGAAGCCCCATTTGGCACAAAGGTGATGCACGCATCAACATTCTCCACCTCCTTACATGTACCTGTACCGTTTGTAGCGTTAAAGCCACTCAAGTCCTCAATCATGGGTTCAATCCCTTCATTAGGATCCGGATAGCCACCTATCATTTTTATATTATCTCCTTGTACTTTCACGTCAGCATTCTTGGACTTTTGTTGAGCAAGTTGCTTGCCGTGTGCCAAAGAAGCAGCGCCGTGCAAACTACCCTTTAATCCTGTTAGAGTAGCGTTGCGGGCCTCTTCCTGCAAATCCACGAACCTGGGCACGGCAAATGCTCCCAAGATCCCCAGGATAACCAATACCACGATCAACTCGATTAAAGTAAAACCTCTACTTTTTTGCATATCTCCTCCTTTCATTTTTTTTTGCTCACTTTCTTTTGATTTTAAAAATGTTATCACTGTATATTTCCAGCAGTCAAGCACAATTTGGGACCGCAGGACAAAATCTTGGTGGTCTTGCTGCTTTTTGCTTGCTCCAGGGTCATTAGTGCCAGCTTGATTTTTGCCACCCGCCTCTCTTTAAAAGGGAATTCAAGTTCATGCTTTGCCTTGTAGACCAAAAAACCGGTCTGGGTATTATAATACCAGGAACCGGGAGGTATATCCAGCTGTTCCGGGCGGGATATCACACCCAGGTAATTAGATGGTTTTCTCTGCATAATGCGTACCGGATTTAGGAATTTTTCTGATCCAGCGGAATTATCAGAAAAATCGGAGTCAACCGTAGCCATGACTTCTCCCCGCATTGTATTAATTTGGCCCAGCACTGCCATACGCTCTGCTTTCTTGTGCACATCCCCGACCTCGTTTAAAAGGAAAAGCACTATTATGCAGATGATAATAACCAACAGGCCATATTCCGCGTAGCGAAGAAGGCGACTTGTTTCTTGAGATTGCACGCCCGGCTCCCTGAACTCCCCTAAAGGGAAAAACATCATTGCAATACTTGTGCCTGAACCAGAAATTACTGTTTATCCAGCTAGCAAAACAGGGGGTTAATAGAACAAAAACTATCCACCTGAAAAAAAATAAAAAATTGAACACCTACAATCTTCAATCAAACAACTCTTGGCTCAAAAGCTTAACAGCTCAAACACTACAAAGCCGCCTGCCCCATGCTCCACATGGGCAAGAACACACCCAGGGCCAGGATCAGGACCATGGCCCCGATAACAATGATAAGTATGGGCTCTATACTGGAAGTCAGGTTCTTGACCTCGTAGTCCACTTCCCGCTCGTAAAAGACTGCCGCTTCTGTCAGCATGGCATCCACGTTTCCGGTTTCCTCTCCCACGGAGAGCATCTGCAGTACCAGGGGAGTAAACAGTTCAGTGCTCTCAGCGCTCTGCAGGAGAGTCCCTCCGCGTTGCACCTGATCATACATTTCATGCAGCCTGTAGGATATATAGGCATTGTCCAGTGTCTGCCCGGATAAATCCAGGCACTGCAACACCCCAACCCCGGAGGAAAACCCCATGCTGAACCCCCGGCAAAATCTGGCCAGACTAGCTCTTAGCAAAATACTACCCACTATCGGAACCTTGAGCTTGCTCCTATCCCAGATGTATCTCCCCTTCTCGGTCCTGGTATAGGCCCGCAGGGCAAAAAATCCCCCTATGCCCAAAACCAGGAGTAGAAGCCAGTAACTGGATGCGAACTCGGAAACGGCTATAATCACTCTTGTAGGCCAGGGCAATTGTGCGTCGAAGCTCTCGAACATTTGCGCAAAAGCGGGTATCACGAACAAAGTGATCACCGCGGTGGCCACGCCTATGGCAACCAGCACAAAGCTGGGATAGCGCAGCGCGGATTTGATCTGCATCCGGGTCTCCTTCTCCCGCTCCAGGTAGTTGGAAAGCTCCAGAAAAGCATCATCCAGGCGGCCGCTTTCCTCCCCTGCCTGCACAATATTGACCATGAGCCTGGAAAAGACCCTGGGAAACTGTTGCATTGCTTCTGAAAGCTGCCTGCCCTGCTCCAATTCCTGGATCACACCCTGCAGGACCTCCTTCCAGACCTGCTTGCGCATAGTATCACGGATGCTCCGCAGGGAACGAATCAAGGGGATCCCGGCTTGAATAAGGCTATACATCTGCCTGGTAAAGAGAATGATTTCGTCCAGATTGACCTTGGACCTGAAGAGCTGGATTTGCTGCAAAGCAGCCATCCAATCCCGGGATTCCCTTGCCGGGGAGATGGACACGGGAATATACCCGGTATTTTGCAACTGATCAGCAGCCGCCTCCTGGGAAGGGGCTTCCATAATCCCCTCTTGTGCTCGTCCGTCCGTGGTGCGGGCCAAGTAGCGAAAATTTGGCATTAATCCATCTCCAAAAGCAGGATCTAAAACAAAACCCCCTCAGAGGTAAACAGCCTGCTACATCCTTGTCCGAGACTGCAATTCCGGGATCCTACTCAATATTATTCCAACTCTTGAGCTTGGGAATCTTCCTCGCCTTCAGTTTCAGGTTCTGTAAAACTCCCGTTTTCCAAGACCTCCCCCATTTCGCCGGTTACCCGGATGACTTCCTCCAGGCTGGTGATCCCCTGCCTGGCATAGTCCAGGGCGTTCGTGGTCAGGGGGACATAATCCCGGCTGTTCTTGGCAGCATTGGCAAAATCCGCACTAGCTCCGCGCCTAAGCGCGTCACCCATGGCCTCGTCGATCTCCAGGAGCTCAAAAACCCCGACACGTCCCTTGTATCCAGTATTATTGCAATGGGTGCAGCCAATTCCGTGCATAAACGCCTCTTTCGAACCCTCTGTACCCAGGACCGCCCGGAGCCAATTCCTTTTACTCGCGTCCAAGGGGTCTTCTTCGGTACATACCGGACAGATCCGGCGTACCAGGCGCTGGGCCAGCACCGCGCGCAGTGAACTGGAAACCATGTATCCCGCTGTCCCCATGTCCAAAAGGCGCAGGGCAGTGGAAACCGCATCGTTGGTGTGCAGGGTGGAAAGGACCAGGTGTCCGGTCATTGCCGCCCGGAGGCCGATTTCAGCGGTCTCTTCGTCCCGCATCTCTCCGACCATGATGATATCAGGGTCCTGGCGCAGGGCGGATCGCAGGACATTGGCAAAGGTAAGACCGATACGGCTGTTGATCTGGACCTGATTGATCCGGGCCAGGCGGTATTCCACCGGGTCCTCTGCGCTGATGATCTTTACTTCCGCACTGTTGAGTTCACTCAAGGCCCCGTAAAGCGTGGTGGTCTTTCCGCTCCCGGTGGGACCGGTAACCAGGATCAGCCCCTGGGGCTGATGGATCTGGGCCCGAAAACGATCCAGGGTCTGCCGTGTCATGCCGATACTGTCCAGGCTGACCAGGCCCTGGGACTGGTCCAGCAGCCGCATGACCACTGATTCCCCGAATTGGGTGGGCATGGTGGATAGCCTGACGTCGATGCTGCGGTTCTTGATCCGCATGTTGAAGCGGCCGTCCTGGGGCAGGCGCCGTTCCGAAATATTCAGTCCACACATCAGCTTGAGCCTGGAGACCAAGGCCCGCATTACCTGCCTTTCCCGGATGGTCTGTTCCTGCAGCACACCGTCCACGCGCTGCCGGATGTGCAGGCCGTATTCATCCGGCTCCACGTGGATGTCAGAGGCACCTATCTGCACCGAGTCCTCGAACATGCTCTGCAGCAGCCTGGCCACCGGAGCATCTTCCGGCCCCGCTTCTGCCAGCATGTTTTCCAGGACCACCTCGTCTTCATCCCCCATTTCCTGGCCCAGTTCGCTGGCTATATGATGGATTTCCTGGGTCTTGCGGTAAACGTTATCCATGGTCTCGAGCAAATCTGACTCCCGGACTACCGCGGGATTAACAGTAGCTTGGAGTATATTCCCCAACTGATCCACGCTGTTTAGATCCGTGGGATCTGCCATCCCCACGGTGAACCCGTTTTTGTTTTTGTTGAGCAAAAGGGCGCGGAAACGCCGGGCATGTGTTTCCGATAGCTGCCTGACCACTTCCGGATCGTACTTGTAGTTGCGCAGGTCGATAAAAGGGATATTGAGCTGCCGGGACAGGAACTCCAGCAGGGAATCCTCCTGGATATAGCCCAGTTTAATCAGGCACTTGCCCAACTTCCCGCCGCTTTTTTTCTGCTCCTGCAGCGCATTTTGCAACTGCTGCTCAGTGAGCATGTTCTCCTGTACCAGGAGGTCCCCGATCCTTATTTTGCGATAATTTGCCATAATAAAACCATTATTAGTACTTGTTATCTGTCCAGCTTATTTTTCCTCTCCCGAGCAAAGGACTTGAGTTCCCCGGAAATTTCTTTACAACCCACCGCCCTGTTGTAGGCTTCAATCGCCCTATCCATGCGGCCCTGCTTTTCCAGGCAAAGTCCCCAACCTATCCACCACTTTCCCTTGCCAGGCTGATTCAAGGTAAGGGCCCGGTATAAATGCGCAGCCTTTCCGTATTCAGCCAATTGACGTCTACTATAGGCAATAAGGGCATAATAACCTTCCTGCTCTTTCAGTTTAGGCGGGGATTGCATTTCAAGGACCTGCAGGGCCGCCCGGAAACGCCCCTTATCAATAAGGATCCTGGCATATTGAATACGGATTGCTACCTGCTCAGGGAACCTGCGTATCCCCTGTTCCAGGATAGAGCCGGCTTCTTCACTGGCACCTTTTCGGTGGTAAATGCGGGCTAAACCAAGCCTCGCCTGTACATTGTCCGGATTGCGCTTTAAAGTTCTTCGCAGCCGCTGTATATCCTGCTTAAAATTATCTGGATTCCCTGGGCGACTTGCTTGGGAGAAGCTGTTCTGTGCAGATTGCAAAGTATTATACTGTTCTCTGCTATTAGAAAAAAAATTAGCGGAAAATTCTTGCCTAGTTCTTTTTGTTCCTCCGGAGGTATCCGCCTGTGGCTCAGATCTGTTCAATTCCCTTTGAGGCGGCAGTGGGAGGACAATTTTTTGACCTTTTCCCAGTCTGTCAAGATTTTCCACTTCGGAATTTAGTTCCCGAACCAATTGCATAAATTCATCGTATATCTGCTCATAACTAAGATCGATCCTGTCGCGCATAATTTGCAGTAAATGTTCACCGGATCTGACTTTATACTCAGCCGTAGGTACAAAGGAGTCAAAATCTGGGACTGAGGGTATCCTTATGCTGGATACTTCCTTGAAAAAACCGGGAAAATACACGACCTGCCCGGTTTGCAAATGATTGAGGTCATCGAGATCAGGGTTTATTTCCCGAATTCCTTGCAAGACCTTTTGTCTTTGAGTAGGTGAGACTTTGTGGCGTTTGAATATGGCGTAAAGGTAATCCCCTTTCTTGATTTTGTAGGCATAGCGCTTCTTTTTGACCCAACTATATGTTTGATTATCTTTTGGATTCTGTTTGTTTTCCAAGGGTTTAAACCGTAGGTCCAAAACGAACCTGGGACCAAACGTCCCGGATTGGGGCAGAACAAACCAGGAATAATCCCGTAAACCGGAGTGATACAGCCGAAACAACAATGGCTTGCCCGCCGACTTCAAGGCGAGGTCCATTTGCAACCCGGCAGTCTTTTGCTCCCAGGAGATAGAATCAGGCAGTTTTGCTCCTGGAAAACGAAGCAATAAGGTATTGTTTGCATTGGACCGGCTCACTCTTGGCTCTCTCATCCGGCTGAACTCAAATCCAAGCCTGGCCCCGGTGCTGTTTTGGGAACAGGAAAATTTCAGCAATCGAGAATTCTCGGAATCCTCAGTTCCAGTCTTCTGACCGTGCAAACTGTTTTTTTGCTTATTACCAAATCCGGAGTCGCTGGCACTGGGTTGGCCGCTAGAATTGCTGCCGGTTTCCGGCATGTTATTCAAGGATTGCTCTTTTTCTTGCGATAAATAACATCCCGATCCCAGTGTTGCTAACAAAGCCAGTCCCAGCAAAGGGATTAAGAATATTATCCGGCAGTTGTGTTTGAGCTGATTCAGATGCTGCATTATCAAAGCTTTTTTCCATACTTAAAAAATTTGAAGCAAGATTATTCCCTTCCACCCTGCCATTGACGGCCAAAATCATCAGAGTTCAAACCATTTTTTTCCGGAAGACCTTTGGAGGTGTTTTCACCGTATCCGATAATCTTGGGCCGGAGTAAAATAACCAGTTCGCTCTTAATCTGCGACTTTTTCTCCTGCCGAAAGGCGTAGCCCAAAAGGGGAAGATCTCCCAGAATAGGAACCGAAGCCTGATCAGTCCTGGTTTCTGTTTTCATCAAACCGCCTATGATCACGACCTGTCCGTTCCTTGCCTTGACTATGCTGTCAGATTCCCGGATATCGCTCTGTGCCAAGGGAAGGGATATTTGATCCCCTGCTAACTGCAACGATTTCTTTACCTCGGATACATCGCTTACCGAGGGGTGTACGTGCATGGTAACCTTGTCACTGGTACTGATAAAGGGAGTTACATCCAGTGCTATGCCGGAGAAAAAGGGATCCAGGGTGACATCGCTTACCTGGGTGTCTCTATTGTCTGTCCCGCCATAGTCTTGGTTTTCAGTGGAGACATCGGTAACAAAGAACTGATCCGTCCCCACCTTGATAACTGCCTTCTGGTTGTTCATGGTTGCCACCCTGGGACTGCTAAGCACATTGACATCACCCTGCTGTTTAAGCAGCTCGATAAAGGCTGTAAAATTTCGAACGTTCAGGGCAGCAGAAAACATTCCTCCGAAGGCATTTGCCGCTCTTCCGGTGGAAAGATCCGGATTGTTCGGGCTCAAGTCAATCCCGCTACCGGTGCTCGGAGTAGAACCCCCGGAAACGGCTGTGCCGCCGCCGGTTTGACTGATTACCGCCCCGCTATCATCAGATTCTGCCAAGAGTCCGGACCAGTCGATCCCGGTCTGATAACCCTCGCTGAGACGGACTTCCACTATCTTGGCCTCCAGGACCACCTGCTTCTGGATACTTTCCTGCATGGTTTGCAAGTATTTCTCCACCTGTTCCATTTTCCTGGGAAGGGCGCTAACCACTACCAATCCGGCTTGAGGCTGAATAATCACCTTGCTTTTATTCCCCTGGCTCAGCATGGAAGACAATGTAGTCTCCAGGCTGGACCAAAATGAAGATTCGGAACTGGTACTTATACTAGTGCTGGTCACGGAATCGGCATTATTATTGTTGTTGTCACTTTCCTGGGCAACACTTCCGGATCGCACCTGGGTCTCTGAACTTCCCTCGCGCTTAATGTCCAGGTAATCGATTTTGAAGGTGCGGCTCACCACACCTGCCGGCATGATCTGATATCCGGCATCGGTCCGGCGGTAGGGGTATCCGTAAAGGCTGCGCACCGTATCCAAAACCTGGGGCAAGGTAACTTTTTTCATTTGCAAGGTGATCGTTCCGGCAACATCCGGATGAACACTCAAATTTTGACTAGTCTTGTGAACCAGGCTCATAAAGAACTGTCTAGCAGGCACTCCCTTGGCCCTGACATCAAAGCGGTCCTTGTCCTTGCTGGATCTTGCCCGGGATTTCCCGTCCGGATTTGGCAAGAGTGCGGAATCCACCCAGGCGGGCACCTCCTGCTCAGTGTCCTTAACCTCCTGGCTTTGCTGCTGATCCAAAGGCTTGTTGTTTTCCCGGTGCTGTTCCGGTTGGTGCGATGCACAGGCAGCTAGAAAAAAGACCAGGGCTGTGAGTGCGCACTTAATATAGGAACTAGGAATGCTCATTTACTGTTCGCCTCCTGTTATTTGCAAATGGTTTCCCTGCATTTCGGAGATCAGGCGTAGTTCATGCCGCTTTCCTTGATGAGACAATGTCACGCTATTGGCATTTATCTGCAAAACCCTTCCTCCATTTATTGATTCGCCTATATTTAGGATCTCTCCATTGATAACAGCCAATTTGCGGCTGGAGGAATGTATAATACAGGAGAGTTCCCAGGACTTTTTTTGTTTTTTGGCAGAACTTGCTTTTTTTGGTGCCTTTGTATCCCGAATATCCGGTTTAGTGGGGTCAGAGAGTGAACCGCCGGTTGCTACTGACACATGCAACTGCAAGACCAATAACAAGCCCAAGACCATGATAAGAACAGTTTTGTGTAACATATTTAAAATCCTAACCACACCTTTTCCAGACTAAGCGTATGAACTTGCAAATGCAACCGCGCCTTGGGATGATCCACTACTTCAAACTCCAGATTGTCCCAAAAGAAGCTGGAAGATATATCCTCCAGGTTTTTAAATGCCTTTAATGCTTGAAAATAGTTTCCCTTGAAGGTAATGCTCAGGGGATGGCGATAGATTTTCGGCAATTGTCCGGATTGCAACTCTTTCTTGCTGCCGGTCAAGCTCTCCAGGGTCATTTTTACCGGGGGATGGTTGGCCATATGTACCAACTCCAAATCTGAACTGCGTTGCATTACCTTCCGCAATTCTTTCGTCATGCGGCGGGGAGAAATAAGTTCCCCGGTTTTCTCGCGCAACTTGGCGTCCAAATCTGCAACTTCCTCCTGCAGATAGTTTACCTGCTTGCGCAGCTTGTCCTGTTTGTCCTTTTTTACCTGTTCGGACAAACGAGTATGCTTCTGACTCAGCGAAGCCACCTCCTCCTGCGTTGACTGGGACTTTTGCTTCAAGTTCCGCAGGCGCTCTTGTTGGCCCTCGAATATAAGCACGTGCCACAGGATAAAGACCAATACCAAGGCAGTAAGGGCAAAAAGCATCTTTTCCCGCTGGGTACGCTTCCCCAATATATCCAGGAGGTTATTAATCAGGTCTTTTAATCTTTGCATAAAATCAATATAACCGTTAATAATCAGATGCAATGTAAAACTGCACCTGTATTTGAACTATTCTATTATTAACTCCCATGCCCTGGCGGGCACAACGAAGCATGAAAAGGTTCTCAACTTGTAGAATAAACGGGCTATTGGTTCT
>CAJXKR010000060.1 GCA_913055815.1 uncultured Desulfohalobiaceae bacterium
TGAGGCGGATCTGTTTTGCGATTTGAAGTTGAAGTTGGAACCGCTCGAGACGATAGCAGAGCGAACCGGGCGGGATAAGGACATCCTGCAAGAGATGCTAACATCCATGTCCAGGAGGGGGGAAATACTGGGACTGGACTTGGGAGGTACAAAATTGTACAGGATGGTGCCCTGGATACTGGGTGTTTATGAATATCAACTCCCCAGAATGGACAGGGAACTGGCAGAGTTATGCGAACAATACCATAATTATTTCGCCCCGCAGTTTTTCGGAATGAAGCCGCATTATATGCAGGTGATCCCTGTGGAAGAGGAAATTTCCCCGGAACAGGAGGCTTTGACTTATTTACAGGCCTCTGAAATCATAGAAAAGGGCAAATCCTTTGCAGTAGCAGAATGTGTGTGCAAGAAGGAGAAATCCCTGCTGGGGAAGGGGTGCGATAAACCCAGGGAAGTATGCTTGGGTATTGCGCCTTTGGAGGGGATAATGGAACAGTTTCCCCACTGGGGCACCCCGATCTCAAAACAAAGGGCGCACGAACTCTTGAAAGAGGCTGAAGACGCTGGGCTGGTGCACCTGACGCTCAATAGCCAGCAGGAGCACTTTTTTATATGTAACTGCTGCGGTTGTTGCTGCGGAGTACTGAGGTCGATAAACGAGTTGGGTATTTTTGACAGTGTCAATACTTGGTATTATGCGCAAATTGATCCGGAATTGTGCATTATGTGTGGAGTCTGTAAGGATGAGCGCTGCCAGGTTTTTGCCATAGAACAAGGGGAAGAGTCTTATCTGGTGGATCTGCAGCGTTGTATCGGTTGTGGCTTGTGTGTTTCCACCTGTCCTTCCGGGGCTATAAGTTTGGTAAAAAAACAGGACGAACAGATGGATAAAACCCCGGTGGATGAACAGGATTGGTTCAAACAAAGAGGGGAACAAAGGGGGGTGGAGATCGACCCCTATTTGTAGGAATGATCAAGCAGTATCTAACAGCTTGGCAGCGACGTTTCCATTTTAACCCCCATCCAGCCCTATTGAGAGGGCTGGACAACAAGCATGGGCAATCTCGCCTACGGAGTAGCGAGCAAATATTGATCATTATTTGATAATAGCTAGGGCTGCTTATACTTACTTAACCACATAACCACGTAATCACATTTTTCATTTTTACCCCGTGTATTTAGGATAAGGTTTTTTTATTCCTGCCTAACAATAAAAGGACCGGCTCTTTGACCGGTCCTTTTATTTTGAACTGTAGCTGTAGGGGGATTAAGATTCAATCTCGATCTTCTTGGTTCCGGAAGCAGGCTCTTTTTTGGGCAAGGTTATTTCCAGTATACCGTTGTTCATTTTTGCCTTTACATTGTTTTCATCTACTTGAGTAGACAGGGGAATAGTTCTATAGAATTGTCCGTAGCTCCTCTCAATTCTGTAGTAGTTTTCCTTGTTTTCTTCGTCTTCGAATTTCTTTTCTCCCTTCAGGATCAAGTTTTCATTCTGCAGGGAGATATCAACATCCTGAGCCTCCATTCCAGGTAATTCGGCTTTTACATTGATATTGTTTTCGTCTTCGCTAACGTTTACTGCCGGAAAATCCAGACTGGATCCTTCCAAGAGGTTAGTGCCGAAGGGCTCGCGCAACATATTATCGAATACATCAAAGAGTTCCCTGGGACTCCAACTTCTTCTTTCATCCCTTTTGATATCCGGAGTCATTCTTCCTAACATATCCATCACCTCCTTTTCTAAAATCTTATTCAGCGAAATTTTTCCTAGGAGATGTTTATGTTTAGAGAGTTGTAGGTTTTATCTTGTTATATCGTTTATTCCTTTCATTTTAATAAATAAATCGAGAAATTAACTTGTCAAGAGATAATCTCTAAAATTTTTTAGCTTCCAGGATTTCGATTTTTTTGTAAAACAGGTATAAATTGACCTTGTCTTTAAAGCCGCAGGGTTATATAGTGACTTTTGTTTGTTGCGGAAAGATTAATATGAAAAAGTTTTAGGGTGTTAAGGTTTTAAGTAAGAAAAAGAACCAATAGCTTGTTTATTCTACAAGTTGAACCCTTTTTCTCGCAACGAAAGTGTTCGTTGACGAGATTGCCCATGCTTCGTTGTGTCCGCTAGGTCATGAGGGTTAATAGGAAGAGAAGGGTATTATGAAAGTGTTAAGGTATAAAAAACCCAATGATTCAGATATACAATTCGGTGTTTTTCTGAACAATTTTTGCATTTCCTTTCAGGACCTGCAAAAGATAAATCAAGTGGATTATCCGTATTTAAACCAGATAAACAGCTACATGCAGAATCATCCGGAGAGTGAACAGCAGGCTGTTTCCCTGATCGAATATTTCAGGCAGCAATTTCCCCGCATGAGTTCCAAGTATTTTATTCCACTGGATAAAGTCGAGATATTGCCGCCGCTATATCCTCCGGCCGCACTGTTGGATTTTGGCCTCTCTCCCAGGCACATGAAAAATTCTGCACTCACACTGATGAAGTATGAAAAAAAATGGCCGATTAGACCTGTTATCAGATCCTTGATCAAGTTTTTTTATTCAGATAAGAATGCTTCCTATAAGTACTACAAGGGAAACCATAATTCAGTAACCGGGCATCAGGATCTTATACAGTGGCCGGCATTCACTTCATATCTGGACATAGAGCCTGAACTGGGAGTTATTGTTGGTAATGCAAGACATAACATGCCCTGGGAAGAAATAGACTCTGCCATAGCAGGATATACTATTTTTAACGACCTGTCTGCCAGGGATGTGCAGTGGCCTGAAATGAAGGGAATGTTTGGTCCCACCAGTTGCAAGGATTTCAAGACTTCCAACGGGATAGGTCCTTTTATCGTGAGCAGGGATGAAGTATCGGATCCGTTGGATCTGCAAGTCACGGTGAATATAGGTGACAGGTTGTATTTCCAGGGGAATACGTCTGAGTATTCCAGAACTCCAAGGGAAGTCATATACTATCTTACGAGGTATCAGGATATTGCCCCCGGTACCCTGATAGGCATGGGTACTATTCCCGGATGCTGTGGACTGGACAGGGATGAATGGCTATTGCCGGGTGAACATGTGCAAATCGGCATGGACAATTTGGGCATTTTAAATCAGGTGATCACGGATGATTTGCCCCGGCTGCAACCCACAAGATGGCCAGCCAGGCCTGAATTGGGAAAATACTACCGCTAAAAGGAGCAAGAAAGTTATGGATTCCAATGCAGACAATGTGCAGTCTCATTTTATCAGAAACATAATAGAGCAGGATATAAGCGAAAACAAACACGGCGGAATGGTTGTAACCAGGTTCCCACCGGAACCTAACGGTTATTTGCACATAGGGCACGCCAAGTCCATATGCCTTAATTTCGGGATGGCAGAAGAGTTTAACGGGAGATGTCATTTGCGGTTTGACGATACCAATCCCTTGAAAGAGGAAGAGGAATATGTGGAATCCATCAAGTCTGATGTCCGCTGGCTCGGCTACGATTGGGGAGAGCATCTCTATTTTGCATCTGATTATTTTGACAAGCTGTACGAATATGCTCTCATGCTGGTGAAACAGGGTAAAGCCTATGTGTGCAGCCTTTCCCCTGAACAAATAAGAGAGTACAGGGGTACCCTGAAACTCGCGGGAAAAGAGAGCCCCTACCGAGAGCGCAGCGTGGAGGAAAACCTGGATCTGCTGGATAGGATGAAGGCAGGGGAGTTCCAGGAAGGCGAACACGTGCTTCGGGCTAAAATAGACATGGCGGCTTCCAATCTTAACTTGAGGGATCCGGTTATTTACCGGATCGTTAATGCTTCCCATCACAGGACTGCAGACAAGTGGTGTATCTATCCCACCTATGATTTCGCCCATGGGCTCTCTGATGCTATTGAAGGGGTTACCCATTCCTTGTGCTCCATGGAATTCGAAGATCACAGACCCTTGTACGACTGGTTCGTGGACCAGGTCCCTACCCCGTCCAGGCCCCAACAGATCGAGTTTGCAAGGTTGAATATGTCCTACACAGTGCTTAGTAAACGCAAGTTGATCGATCTGGTTGAAAACGGATATGTAGAAGGTTGGGACGATCCCAGGATGATGACGATTTCCGGTATGCGCAGGAGGGGATATCCCCCTGTTGCCATCAGGAATTTCTGTGAGATGATAGGGGTGGGCAAGAGCGAAAACCTGGTGGACATGAACATGCTGGAATATTCGGTGCGGGATTATTTGAACAAGACCGCCATGAGGGCAATGGCTGTGCTCAGGCCCCTGAAGGTGGTAATAACCAATTATCCGGAGGACCAGGAAGAAGAGCTGGAAGCCATAAACAATCCCGAAGATATGGATATGGGCAGCAGGCCTGTTCCTTTTTCCCGGGAGTTGTATATTGAACAAACCGATTTCATGGAGGAACCCCCGAAAAAATTCTTCCGCCTGGCCCCGGGCAGGGAGGTAAGGCTCAGGTACGCCTATTTCATCAAGTGTGATGAGGTGATAAAAGATGACAACGGGGAGATAACGGAACTCAGGTGTACTTATGATCCCGAGACCAGGGGCGGGGCGGCTCCTGACGGCAGAAAAGTAAAAGGCACGCTGCATTGGGTTTCGGCCGGGCATTGCGTGAACGCAGAGGTGCGACTCTACGACCGGCTTTTTTACAAGGCGGATCCAACTGCGCAAGAAAAAAACGGTGTGGATTTCAAGGAATATTTGAACCCGGACTCCTTGAACTTGCTGCAATCCTGCAAGCTTGAACCCGGACTGGCTGATTACAAGCCGGGTGATAGGGTGCAGTTCGAAAGGCAGGGGTATTTTTGTGTAGATAAGGATTCAAGTCAGGATAAATTGGTATTCAATCGTACTGTTGCCCTCAAGGATACCTGGGCAAAGATACAGCAGAAATCATCCTGATCCAGGGGCTGGTTTCCAGGATTCACGCTTGGCACTGCTTAACCCTGTTAGGGGTTGGAAGTGTTTATCCGTCAAACCTCGAAATTCTAAACTGAAAACTACCTGTAGCTAGAAATATACTTTTTTGGATTTCTTGCGTTGAAGGCGACCGAGTATAAACCCGATTATAGCGGATACAAAGACCAGACTGCCACCTGCAATAAACCAATACAACCTGATTTTGGACCGGAGTTTGGAATTTTCGTCCTTTAGTGCATCTATTTTGTCCTTGTTCTTTTGCAGTTTCTCTTGAGCGGATTTATAATTCTTTTTTATCTCCATTGCTTGGCCGGCAGTGGATTTTAGATTCTCGTACTTTTTCTTTGTTTCCTTGAATTGGGTTTGGACCTTGTTTAGATCCTTGTGGAGCTTTTGATTCTTGTTCCTTAAATTCGATACCAGCTTTTGAGATTCATTTTTTTCGGATTGTAATTGCTCGATCTTGTTCCTCAAGTTTTTTATCTTTATGGATTTGGGTGTTTGATCCATTACATATCGTTTCATTACCCATCCTACCTCACCCTGGGCAGTCCGGACCTTTATCCACGAGGATTGTTTGTCCAATATGGTCAAGGGAGTACCGGAGGAGAGCATGGACTGTATACTGTTGCCTGAACCGGGACCGGATCGCAGGGTGATCTCGACATTGTCACTTACGTATCTGTCAGCAGCCCATAAAGTGTTCATCGCTGGCAAAAGGAGAAAACCCATGATCAATATACTGTAAAGTGGAACTCTTGAAATGTTTTTATAGAAATGAGTCATTGTAAAACCTGATTTTTTTATATGATTGACAGATGCTGCTAACTACTATCAAATGTAGATAACTGATAAACATTAAGAAATATATCAAAAAATATTACAAAAAACAAGTGCTATATCCTAATATTCACGGCTTTTTTGTTCTAGAATTCAATTAGCTGTTTGTATTTGAATTTTTTCTTGTTGCAGGAATAAAATTCGGGCAATCTTGACCTACTGGATCAAGAATATCGAATCTCGAATATCGAATCTCGAAATTCAAAATAAAATCAAAGAGTTAATGAAAACTTGAACATCAAGCGTTTAAATAGTTATAAATTTTCAAAGCAAAGCTGGAGTAAAAAGATAACTTATTGATAAGAAAGAGTATTTTATTTAGAACAAAAATACCGTGTCCTAATATTTATGTACAGGAAAAGAAAGACATATATATGCCCGGAAGATGGGACAAGCGACTATGAATTGAGCAGATCGAACAAAATTGCAAGGGAGTTTGATTTGCCACTGCACGTGAATGGGCTTGGAAAATTGGATCCTGAGGCAGAATTTTTAATAATGGTTTCCAAACAAGGACTCTATTTAAAGCCGGTTAACGAAATGCTCGCCCTACTGGGTTCCAAGCCAATATATCCGGATTGGATCAGTACTGATGTGTTCTCTGCAGCTGGAAGAAAAGCCTCGCAACCTCTGATCAAAGCTATCAGGGGGAGCAAGAAGAGTTTGCAAAAGGGGGTTATCCTGGACGGAACAGCAGGTTGGGGAGATGACACCTGGATAATGGCCGCGTTTGGATTTAGTTTGATTTCCATGGAAAGAAACAAGATCGTATATTTACTTCTAAGAGATGCATACGCCCGTGCCGGAATGAGGTTCCCGCGTACCAGCTCCAGGATAAGATTGCTGAACATGGATACATTGGATATTTTGCAATCCCTTTGTTGGGGTGCTGAACATAAGAACAATTTCTTTCCCTGGCCTGACGTGGTTTATTTGGACCCTATGTTTCCAGGCTCTGACAAGAGAAAGACTGCTGAAAAGAAGGAGAGCAAGTGCCTGCGTCTCTTGGAGGGGGAAGCCCAGTGTGACAGTGAAAGGGAAGCACAACTGTTAGAGCTTAGTTTGCATACAGCCGGGACAAAGGTGGTGGTTAAGAGACCCAAAAACGGGAGCAGGTACGCAGAAAAAGTTGCAGCTCCAGTCCATCAGGTATATGGAAAAGGTATACGCTTCGATGTGTACATGTCCTCTAAATAGGGCTTGGACAAGAACTACACCCATCTACATCAGTGCTTTAAGCCTTTGAAATCCTGTTGTATTAATATATACTGCGGGTGCAAAATGTTTTGCTCCTTGAACCTGGGTAAGTTTATGTCCAATAACGGTTTTCTCTCATGCACTAAATAACCCATGGATACTTGAAATATGAGTCTGTTATCAGAATCCCATTATCTACGAATCCTGGATGAATATTTTTCCGTTGGAAGTCGCGATCTGCTTGTGCCCCGCGGAGACGATGCTGCCGTATTTTCATGGAAGTCGCCCCTTTGCATGTCGTCCGACCTGTTTATCCAGGATGTCCATTTCCGGCACAGCTATTTCTCTCCGCAGGATATCGGGTACAAGTCCCTGGCAATTAATATCTCGGATATATCGGCTATGGGAGCGAGGCCCCTGGGATTTGACATGAACGTATTGCTCCCGGTATGGGTGGATGAAGAGTTTTGGAGGGGGTTTTTGCAAGGCATGTCCACACTGGCAGGAGAGTACGGTTTGTTGCTGCTGGGCGGTGACCTTGTAAAAACCGATAGATTTGGAGTGAGTATTACAATTTTGGGTGACGGCTCAGGCAGGCATCTTCAAAGGTGTTGCGTAGGCCCGGGAGATATCCTGTTTGTTGTGGGAAATCCGGGTTTGGCTGGGACCGGGTTTTGTGTTCTGGAAAAAGGGGAGGACAAAAGCGGCTTCGAGCATGCTGTAAAATCTCATTTGCGTCCGGAGTTATTTGTGGATATAGCCTTGTCTCTTGGCAAAGATTCTTCAGTCAAAGGGCTCATGGATGTATCCGACGGATTGCTTGCTGACTTGCCCCGCTTTGTTGGGGAAAGCCACGGAGTTGAATTGACAGTTGGCAGAGAAGATTTGCACCCTGAGGTCGTGTGGTATGCTGATAAAAATGGACTCAGCCCGGAAGTTTTTGCACTGCAGGGAGGAGAGGACTATGTATTGCTGGGAGGATGCTCAACTGAGGGATTTGAAGAGATCCGGCACAAAGTACCCGGGGTTTTAAAAATAGGTGAGGTCTCTGCAAAACAGGGTGTCTTTCTGCAAGGGGAACAACTGGAACTTCAGGGTTTCGATCATTTCAGCGGGTAGTTCGGCGATCCACGGTATCATTATAATTTGGTTTACAGTTGGGTAGTTATAAATTATAATTTTAAAAAACAGGAGAAAAAAGGAGGTTAGGTTTATGGACATACACAGGACATTAAGAGGTATAGCTGGTTTCATGGTGTTGTTAAGCTTGCTTTTGGCGGTTGTATATTCTAATTGGTGGTTGCTATTGACTGCATTTGTGGGGGTTAATCTTTTTCAGTCCGCTTTTAGCGATTCCTGTCCCATGATGTGGGTTTTAAAAAGGCTCGGTTTCAAGACAATGCCGGATAGTTGTTCAACGTAAATTTTCCGGCTTAACTTCTTTCTCGCAACGAATGTTTTCGTTGACGAGATTGCCCATGCTTCGTTGTGTCCGCCAGGGCTTGAGGGTTGAAAAGGGTTTTGTTAAACCACAATTTGCAGTGTTTAACAATAATCATGGAATAAAGTCAAAAAAGTTAGGAGCGGGAAGATTATCAATCATTTCCCGTTATCAGGTAGATTATTATGCAGGAGGAAGTTGAATTAACCCGGGAATGGCAGGAAAAGGTTGTTTCCCCTGACAAGGCACTGAATAACATTCAGCCCGGGATGACTATATTTTTGGGTACAGGACCGGCAGAACCCAGGACTCTGGTGAAGAGATTGATGCAGATGGAATCTGGCAACCTGCAGGATCTGGAATTGCTCCAACTGGTTAGTTTCGGTGACGCCATCTCCCTGGAAGAAATCAAGGTGCATAAATACCGGTTGAAGACATTTTTTTCCGGATGGGTGGCTAGCGAGGCTATCCGGGAAGGAAGGGTGGACCTTATTCCCAGCAGGTTTTCCAGGGTGCCTTTGTTGATAAAATCCGGAAGGTTGTTTATAGATGCCTCTTTTGTACAGATTACTCCTCCGGACGAGTCCGGGTATTGCAGTTTGGGACTTGCTGTGGATGTGGCCAGGCACGCGATGAAGCAGTCCTCCTTGGTAATCGGGGAGATAAATTCGGATATACCCAGGACTTATGGTGATTCTTTTGTACACATCTCGGATTTTGATTATCTGGTGCAGGCACAGGATCCTCCCATCTATTTCCCGCGTTGGGAAGTTGTGGAGGAGTTCGACCGGGTGGCTGAAAACGTGGCTTCAGTGATCGAGGACGGCAGTTGTTTGGCTTTTTCCCTTGGCCCTCTGTACGATGCCTTGTCCAAGCATCTGATGGATAAACAGGATCTAGGAATACATACACCCTTTTTCACAGACGCCCTTATGGAGCTTGCCAAGAGCGGGGCGGTGACGAACAGGAATAAGAAGGTATTTTCCGGCAGGTCGGTGGCTTCCTATGCCTTTGGTTCCAAGGAACTCTTTAGTTGGTTGGACAAGAATCCTTTTGTTGATTTTCAGCCCATGGAAAAGGTGTTTGATCCCACCTTCATAGGCAGGAATCCTAATTTTGTCAGCGTGCTACCGGCCAGGAAGGTCGATGTTTCCGGAAGAATCGCCCTGCATGCAGGAAAAGGCAATATAGCCGCAGGACCCGGTGAGGCCACTGATTTCGTAAACGGAGCGGAGTTATCCTATAATGGACGTACCATTTTTGCCCTTCCCAGCCGCAATATTAAAAAAGAGCCCAATCTCCAACTTTCAGTGGAGCAGTTCCCCAATCAATTCAGTTTGCGGGAAGCCGTGGATATGGTGGTAACCGAGCACGGGGTCGCCTATCTGCAGGGGCGTTCCGTGCGGGAGAGGGCCATGGCTCTTATTGATATCGCTCACCCCGATGACAGGCTGGAACTGGTGGAGCAGGCCAAGAAGGCGAATATACTTTATCAGGATCAAATTTATCTGGAACAGACCGGGAAACTCTATCCCGCGGATATCAGCACCCAACAGACCTTCAAGAATGGGGTCAAGGTCAGGTTCAGGCCCATCCAGCCCTCTGACGAGGAGGAGATGCGCAAGTTGTTTTACAGGCTCTCGGAAAGAGGGGTGTACTATCGTTATTTTACACCCTTGAAAGCCATGCCCCATAACAGGATGCAGGAATATGTGAATGTGAACTTTGAAAAGGATATGTCCATCGTGGGGGTGGTGGGTCCTCCAGGTGAAGGACATATAATTGCAGAAGCCAGGTATATGAAGTACAAATCCGAACCCTGGGCGGATGTAGCATTCTTGGTGGATGAGGAATACCAGTGTCTGGGGATTTGTACGTATATGTACAAATTGCTGATGCGTGTAGCCAAAGATAGGTGTATCCAGGGCTTTACAGCTGACGTTTTCGTTGAGAACAAGTCCATGCTCAGGGTTTTCGAGAAATGCAGCAAAAGAGTGGATATCCGTATGGAGGGCAGTTCATATTTTGTTAGGATCCCTTTTGACCAGGAAGACGGTGAGTGTGCAATGGAGGCAGTGGATGACAATAACTAGTCTGAAGGGGTTAATATTAAAAAGTTTTAGAGTTTAGGGTGTTAAAGTTTTACAGGTGTAAGAACAGGAATTTTTATCATTTTTTGTGCCCGCGAGATCATAGGTGGCAATACGAGAGAAGCGATCAGGTGTTTATGTGCTTAGCTAAGAATAAGGGTGCAAGCACTAAATAACATATTTTTCTCGCTACTTCGTAGTCGAGATTTCGCTCGCTACTTCGTAGTCGAGATTTCGCTCGCTACTTCGTAGTCGAGATTTCGCTCGCTACTTCGTAGTCGAGATTACCCATGCTTCGGTGTGTATGACAGGGCTTGAGGACTAACCCAAATAGGGATTGAAGTAACCGAATCCCAGCCAGGGGAACTGCTCGGAAAGTCTGTTCTGGAAGTTGACCAGCCCCATGCTGGGAGATGTTTCTGCAGGGACGGTTTGTAAATACAGTTCCGGATCCAGGTTCAGGTTGCGCAATTGAATAAAATCGATCTTCAAGTCCTGTATCAGGTCGCACAATGCGCTGAATTCTGCCTCCGAGTCGTTGATGCCGGGAAAGTAAAGGTAATTAAGGGAGACAAAGAGCCCGAGTTCCTTGGCCCTGGCAATAGACCGGAAAACATCTTGCAAGCTGTAATTCGGCTGGTAATATGGGACGTAAAAATCTTCCCTGGCACTGTTTATGCTAACCCGCATGGAACTTAGCCCGGCTTCAGCCAGCGGTGCAATTTCCTGCGGGAGGCTGGCGTTGGTGTTTATGTTGACTGTACCCGGTCCATCCTTGCTCCTAAACATATTTATCGCTTTTCTGATGGTAGCGCTTTCCAAAATGGGCTCACCTTCGCATCCCTGCCCAAAGGAATAGATCGGGCTCTGAGCGAATTTGGCGTGTTCGAACATTATTTGTGATATTTCCCGGGCAGAGGGAGTAAAGGATATCCTGTTCTGGGTTGCTGGAAAATCCGAATTTTGGGGTTGTTTGGAAATGCACCCCACGCAGTTGGCGTTGCAGTGTTTGGCTGTGGGTAAGGGTGCTTCGTATCTGCCCAAAGCGAGATTTTTGGCTGCAGGACAGGAATAGGTAAGGGCGCAATTGGACAAATGGTGCACAAGCCGGTTTTGTGGCATGCGGTTTTGCATTTGTTTACACCCCTTTTCTATCTTTTGTGTGGAGATGTTCCAAAATTTTTGCCTGGGATCGGTGTCTACCTGTCTAGCGCAAATCCAGAATTGATCCCGGGCGTAACCCACTGCTCCGTAAGCGAACAAAGGTAGGGAGCAGGAATCTGTTTTGGAGATGTAAGCCGTGGTGCCGGTAATGGTATATCCCGGACAGGCGAATGCAGCTACCGGGTGAGCATCCAGGTATTCTATTCTTCCGCTGGATTTGTCCAGACCTACTGCATACCTGTCAGGCAAAAGAAATATATCGCTATCCGGTGGGAGGGGAGTGATATCCTTGGGGCCCGGCAGGACGAATTCGTCGTTTCTTCTATAGAGCATGCACAATTCCGGGTGGTCGTATATATTCCCGTCCTGATCAGCATATATAAGTCTTGGTTCTATTTTTTTTGAGCTCATGTGTGATTAAAAAAATCCGGGTGCAGTCATGCTACAACCCGGATTTTCAAATAATGATAAATGATGTACGGATCTTTTGCTATCCAAAAAAATTACAGGAAGAATGAAAATTAACGCTTGGAGTATTGGAATTTTGCCCTGGCTCCAGGTTGGCCGTATTTCTTCCTTTCCTTGGTCCTGGCGTCTCTTGTCAAGAAACCCGCAGATTTTAAAGTCTTGCGCAAATTCGGATCGTAAACCTGCAGTGCCTTGCTTATACCGTGCTGTACCGCCTGGGCCTGTCCAGAGAGACCACCGCCGGTAACATTGACCTTGATATCGAATTTGTTGGCCATGTTTACCATGTTAACAGGCTGATCGATTATCATCCTCAAGGTTTCCCTGGGAAAATAATCCTCAACAGGTCTGCCGTTGACTTCAATTTTGCCGTTTCCTTCGTATAATCTTGTCCTGGCTACTGAATTCTTTCTTTTGCCAGTGGCATAATAAAAGTTTTGTCCCATATTCTTTTTCTCCATAAGGATTTATTTAACTGATTTCCAATGTCTCTGGTTGTTGCGCCTCGTGAGGATGATCCGGTCCGGCGTACACCTTGAGCTTCTTGAGTTGTGCCCTGCCCAATCGGGTTTTTGGCAGCATCCCCTTTACAGCATAGTAAATGGCCCTTTCCGGCTTGGTGCTCAAGAGTTTTCTCAAGCTGGTTTCCTTGAGACCGCCAGGATAATCAGTGTGGCGGTAATAAATCTTTTTGTCCATTTTTTGTCCGGTAGTTTGAATCTTCTCTGCATTGACCACTACTATAAAATCGCCGCTGTCAACATGTGGGGTAAATTCTGGCTTGTCCTTCCCACGGAGTTTTGTAGCAATGATTGTTGATATTCTACCCAGTGTTTGGTCAGATGCATCCACTAGATACCAGTTTGGTTTTGTCTCTTCTTTTTTCAGATTGTAGGTCTTGAATGTGTTCATGTTCATCCCCTCTCTATGGAAGTAAAGAAATATTTGTATATTCCTTGAAATCTGATGTCAAGATAAGAAATCAATCTTTGAAAGCGGATTAGTAAAAAAATACAACCTGTTGTCCCACGGTAATTTTATTCTAAACGAACGATTGATTGTTTGATATCAATAAGTTATCTTTTTTGTCCAGTTTTTGCTTTGAAAATAAATAACTATTTAAACGCTTGATGTTTGAT
>CAJXKR010000061.1 GCA_913055815.1 uncultured Desulfohalobiaceae bacterium
ATCAAATACTTCAATAAAGGTATTCCCGATTATCTTTCTCTTTTCCTCCGGATCCTCAACTCCTTCCAGCCGGTCCAAAAACCTGTCCTGGGCCTGGATATAGGACAAATTCAGATCAAAATAGGACCGAAGATAACCTATCACCTCTTCACCTTCTTCAGCTCTAAGCAAGCCGTTATCCACAAAAATACAGTGCAATTGCTTGCCAATAGCCTTGTGCAGAAGAACGGCCACCACCAGAGAGTCTATTCCTCCGCTTAGGCCGCACACTACTTGGTTGTCACCTATTTGAGCGGGCAAGTCCTGCATCAAATTCTCAATAAAAGAGGCCATGTTCCAATTGGGTGAAAGGTTGCATACTTGAAACAAAAAATTGCGCAATATCAAATCCCCATGTTCAGTATGGGACACTTCCGGATGGAATTGCAGACCGAAAATTTTTCTACGAGAATCGGCTATAGCTGCAACCTCCACTTGAGAAGTCCTTGCAACGATTTCGAATCCCGGTGGAGTATTTACCACTTTGTCCCCGTGGGACATCCACACCTTGTGTTCCTTTTGTACATCAAACCCTTCCCATAGGGAAGATTCCCGAATAATGGACAAATCAGCCCTGCCATACTCCCTGTCCATGGCAGGCTCGACTTCGCCGCCCAGTATACTGGCTATAAGCTGCATCCCGTAACAAATTCCCAGCACCGGGACTCCCATATCCAGGATCTTTTCCTCCAGTTGCGGGGATTCGGGATCGCTTACAGTGGACGGGCCTCCGGATAGTACCAAGCCACTTGGCTGCAGTTGCAGCAGTTGTTCAAAACTTGTATTGTAGGGATGGATTTCGGAATATACACCATTTTCCCTTATTCTCCTGGCAATCAACTGCGTATACTGGGATCCGAAATCCAGAATTACTATCTTGTCTATTTCCTGCATGATTTGATCTCTGTTTTAGGGTTTTAAAGTTTTAAAGTGTTAAGGTGTTAAGGTTGACCACTTACCTCTGATTTCTGACATCTGATCTCTGTCTTCAGAAGCTGTCAGTCTGATAGTTGGGTGATTCCTTGGTGATAATAACGTCGTGCACGTGACTCTCCCGGTATCCGGCCTGCGATATTTGAATGAACTTGGCTTTGGACTTCAATTTCTGGATATTCTCACTCCCAACATATCCCATTCCGGACTGCAGACCACCTATGAGTTGCCTGACAGTCTCTGAAACCTTGCCCTTGAAAGGGACTCTTCCCACAATTCCTTCGGGTACCATTTTGCCACCGTCGTCCTGGAAATACCTGTCACTGCTACCTTCCCTCATGGCGTCGATCGATCCCATACCCCTGTAAATCTTGTATCTGCGACCTTGATACAGGATAGTTTCCCCCGGGCTTTCATCTGTACCTGCAAGCATGCTTCCCATCATCACTGTATCTGCTCCAGCGGCAATTGCCTTGACCACATCTCCGGAAAACTTGACTCCTCCATCAGCTATCACGCATTTGCCCCTTTCCTTGCAGGCCTTGACAGAATTGATTATTGCGGTTATCTGCGGCACTCCCACTCCAGCAACTACTCTGGTGGTACAAATAGACCCTGGTCCGATACCCACCTTGATGGTATCAGCCCCTGCATCTATCAATGCCTTGGCCCCGTCATAGGAAGCAACATTGCCGGATATTAATTCGCAATCCGGATATTCCGACTTTAACTTGGAAACAGCATCCAGTACATTACGGCTATATCCATGAGCGGAATCCAGTACCAAAACATCCGCACCTGCTGATATAAGTGCCTCCGCCCGTTCACTCATATCCTCTCCGATTCCCAGTGCCGCTCCAACGCGAAGGCGTCCCAGGTCATCCTTGCAGGAAAAGGGATATTTCTTGAGTTTGTCAATATCTTTTATTGTAATAAGCCCTTGTAGTTGGTTATGATCATTCACGACCAAGAGCTTTTCAATCCTGTTCTTATGCAGAATTTCCTTTGCCTGGTTCAGATTGGTACCCGGAGATACTGTTATCAGATTCTCACTAGTCATCACCTCGGAAACTGGGGTTTCCATATTCTTGACAAATACTACGTCCCGGTTGGTAATTATCCCGCACAATTCATCATCCTTTACCACCGGCAACCCGGATATACGGAATTCAGCCATAACACCCAGGGCATCGCCCACTGTAGTACTTGGTTCAATACTCACCGGATCCACTATCATTCCGCTTTCGGATTTCTTAACCTTTTCAACTTCCTTTTGCTGGTATTCAATTGGCATATTCTTGTGAATAATTCCTATTCCGCCTTCCCTGGCTATGGAAACCGCCATCCTGGATTCCGTGACAGTATCCATGGCCGAACTGAGCAAAGGGATATTCAACTGCAGATTGGGAGTCAAATAGGTGCTTACATCTACACTGTCCGGTATAACCTCGGAGTAATCCGGCAATAACAGCACATCATCAAAAGTTAAGGCCTGTTCTACTACTTTATTCATATATTAACATCCCCCTAAATAGTTTTAAATTTGCGATGAAAATAAATTTACACAATTCCTTGCTCGCAGCCTTCATCTCATACTTTCATGAGTAATGGGCAACAAGCGGAAAATACAGGCTATGCCTGTTTAATCATCTTGAAGTTCCTTTTTCGCCTTTTCGCGTACACTTCTCTCAACACCACCGGCTTGAAGCACTTTCCGGAAATGTTTATCCCATTTTTTCCCCCCGCTATCCAGATAGTATTTATACAAAATACCCAGATTGAAATGAGCGCGTGTATGGGATGGATCGGAATTTATCACTTCTTCCAGGTGTTTGGCAGCACTCTGGTAATTCTTTTTCTGATAAAAACACTGAGCAAGTTGCATTCTTGCGGTTGTATATCCTGGATCAACCTCCAAGGCGCGATTCCAGAAATGTATGGCCCTGTCCCAGGATTTCATCATCATAAAAGTTCTTCCCAACTTCTTTAATACCGAGAGATCATCCGGATTTTTCTCCAGACGCTTCATAAGTTTGCCTATCTCGGCACCCAGTTTTTCCATGTCCTCGGTTTGTTGTCCGTGCCCGGTTTGGGACTTGGAAGCAATGGAAGGATTGTCCATCCTGTACTGAACAAAAAAGACCAGCATGGAAATCACAGCCCCGGCCAGGATCAGGAATGTTGTTTTTTTTACCACTTCAGTCGAATTGCTCTGGGTCATTTTCATGTATCTCCAATTGTTGTAAACGCTTATCGATTCTCTTTCCGTTGCGGCCCAGAAAAATCAAGTAACCGCTTATTCCTGCCCAAACAAAAATATTTGCAAGCCACAAAAAAATCAAGTCACTCATGGTATTTTCCTTCAATCTAATAGTTATCCGAGTATAACAATCTATCTACCCTGGATTGAAAAGAGAGTTGCCTTTTGCGCAGCGCAAAAATCAGTCCGAATACCAACCCCCAAGCGAGTAGCGCCACAACCACGGTAAAAAGCATTTCCCGGGGAAGACCGCCTTGTTCCGCAAACACGGACGGATGTATGGTTCTCCACAACCTGGCGGACAAGAACACTAGTGGAACATCCAAAAAAGCCACCACCCCCAAGACTGCACAAATAGTTTTACGCCTGTGTTCCGGCATCATGGAAGATGCAAGTATTAAATATCCCAGATACACGAACCACATAATCAAGGTGGTGCTAAGCCGCGGATCCCATGTCCACCAGGTATTCCAGGAAGCCTTGGCCCATAATATCCCAGTCAAAAGCACCAGGGTGGAAAAAAGGACTCCCACTTCTGCCGCAGATACGGCTATAAAGTGATAAACGTCCTTATTTTTCCATAAAAAACCTATGCTGGACAGAAAAACAATAAAAAAGGCCACCAGGGCCCACCATGCCAAAGGTAGGTGCAAGTAAAACATCCTTTGCACCCGACCCAACGTCAACTCTTCCGGACTATAGCTCCAAATCATCCACTGGCTTACCAACATAAGCAAAAAGCTCAGCAGGACAAAAACATAAAAAAAATCACTGGATTTAGAGGTGTTAGACATATTACTCCAACTCGAATTAATCATTCCGAAAACACAAAAGGAAACAATATCAGTGCAGCTCCTGTAAATATCAGATCAAAGGCTATAATCATAGTATACCAGGAATATATTTGCTCTCCCCCTCCGGAGGATAGAAGCGCTTCCCCGATTTTTATTCCTGCAAGCAACAAAGGCAAAAGCAACGGAAAAATGATTATTGTAAGCAGTGAATCCCTGCTGTTTTCTCCGGAAGCTATTCCACCCAGAAGGGATCCCAGGACTACCAAACCCCAGTCAACCAATGGAATCAACAAAAAAATTCCCTGCCAAGAACTTGCTTGACTTATATCCAGGAACACTATTTCCGCAGGTAAAAAAAGGAGTTGAACCAGAAGCAGCAAAAGCGCCCCTGCAATCGTTTTCCCCAGCCAAATACTCTGGAGCGGCACTGGAGCAATCAGCAGGCCCTGTCTGGTTTCGTTCTCTTCTTCCATTGCATATAGATTATTGAAAATCAGGACCAGGCTAAAAGACGTTGCCAGCCAAAAAATAGCGGAAATCCAGCGAGGATGCGGTTCCGCCCCTTTGGATCCGGCAATGCTGAATACGAATATAAGCAGAAACCCCAACAGTACAGCCTGCACAAAACCGTTTCCGCTCAAAAATACCAGCCTGAGATCCTTGCTTGCAAGATTTACGGATTTTGCAAACATAGTCCCTGTATATATGCAAACATATTGCGAACCGTGTTATTTTATTTTAAAAGAAAATGCAAAATTGGATTTATATTTGAAGCTGTAATAACTATTAGTACTTCCACTGCAAAAGTTCAATTGTCAGAAGTTGCCAAGTAAGCAGCGGTCTTGTCTTTTATTTGAAGTGCCTTGTCCGACAATGCAAAATTTTGTTCCGGAAAATGGGTTACCCAGAACACCAGCATCCCCATTTGTTTTAAGTTCAGCACCTCTTCCCTAAATAGTTGCCTGGATTCTTTATCCAGTCCAGTCACCGGTTCATCCAAAAGCAGTATATCCGGATCAGTGCTCATTACACGCACAAAGTTCAATTTTTGGGCCATACCCCGGGAAAAACGGGAAACGCGTTCGTGCAAGAATGAACCCAAACCGAATCTCTTTAACCAAGTATGAACAAGTTCCCTGTTTGCTTTTTTCCCGTACAATTTGCACCAGAACAAAATATTCTCCAAAGCGGTCAATTGGGGATACAAAAATGTATCGTGCCCCATGTAACCAATACTGGCACTGTCTGGATCTATATTGACTTCACCTGCAGTAGGCCGCAGCGCACCCGCGATAATCTTCAACAAAGTGGATTTCCCGCTGCCATTTGCTCCCAGCAGTAGTACTATTTCCCCCTTTTTCGCCTCAAATTCAACGTTTTTGAAAATCAACTTGTGTCCATAGGATTTTACAAGTCCTTGTCCCTTCACCAGCATGTTCCATCCTCTGAATGTAGTTTAAGGCTGACCTCTGCACCTGCAAAATGACTTTTTAAGGCGCGTCTAGGTTCGACGTGGCCGAAAATCAAAAGTAAACAAGGCCATTATGCAAACCAAGGTTCCTCCAATCCACAACCAGTTCACCATGGGATTGACTCTTATCTGCAAACGCAGTTCACCACTTCTTCCCAAACCCAAAACCGTAGCGTAAATTTCGTCCACTAGGCCGGACATAACAGAAGCCTCGGCAAAAGGCCGGTCAAACTTCTTGTAAAACCTGCGTTCCGGAAATAAATACCCTAGTTCTGTGGAATCCTGCTCCACTTGAAGCTTAGCCCTCTGGATATCCATATTCTTGTGGGAAATCCGGCTAGAGTCCTTGTATGTAATAGTATAACCGGCTACTTTCATGCTCTCTCCAACCGACAGCACGGATTCCTGCATTTGCTTGAAAGGTCCGGAAAATGCCACTCCCAGTGCTATCAATGCCAAACCGAAGTGAACACTGTAAACACCCAGTAGTCTTTTGTTGCGCAAGGAAATCTTGTTGATCAAGAAATATGCAGGCATGCTGACACAAATCGCAATCGCGAAAGCAGAGGCAATCAAGGAGAGCAAATGATTATTTCCACCCCACCAGAGGAAAAAGGCTAAAACCAGGACAAGAACGCTCAACGACCCGATCTTCATAGCAATTCGCTTGGTTTTTATCCAGGCTAACCAAGGGCAATAAAGCAGCAAGACAAAAATCAATGCAAAAAGGGGCAGACACACCCGGTTATAAAAACCTTTATCCAGTCCAACTGACTGTTGCGACCATATCTTGCTCAACACGGGCCACAGGGAACCCATGATAATAACCAGGCCAATGACTGCCAGAAGCCAGGTAAGTACTACCACCATCCCTTGCTTGCTCACAGGTTCGGAAAGGGAATTGGAATTTTCAAATTTTGCAACTGCAGCTATTAAAGCTGCAAGAAGCAGGAATAGCAGCATCAAGACGATAAAAGGTGTTCCCAAGCCGCCTTGACCAAAGGCGTGCAAGGAATCGATCAATCCGCTCCTGGTGATGAAGGTAGCAAAAAAACACATTAACAAGGTCACTGCACTGAGAAAGATATTCGTTCTGGGCAATGCCTTGGTCCTGCGATTGAGCAGGGAAGTATGGATAAAAGCGCTTGCGAAAAGCCAAGGTAAAAGCGAGGCGTTTTCCACTGGATCCCAGGCCCAATATCCTCCCCAGCCCAGTTCCATGTAGGACCACCAGGCGCCAAGTATTATGCCGGCTGTCAGCATAATCCAGGAAAAAATCACCCAGTTCCTTATCCTGGGCAGCCAATCCTGGTTTTTGGCAGACATACCCACAGCCAGAGCCAGACAGGAGGGAACGGTAAACCCCGCATACCCCAGGAACAAAACCGGGGGATGAAATATCATCCCAGGATGCTGCAACAAGGGATTCAATCCACTCCCGTCTTCCAACGGCGGATAAACCAATGCAAACGGATTGCTTATAGTGCAGAGTATCAACAAGAAAAAAGCCTGCACACTCAGGAAAAAAATCCAGAAATAGGTCTTGTTCTCTGCTTCCAGGGTGTTATAAGTGGATAAACGGCTCCATATCCAACCCATAAAGGCTATAAAAAAGGTCCAGAATAGGAAAGATCCATCCTGTCCGGCCCAAAAAGCGGTAATCTTGTAGTACCAGGGCAACATGCTATCTGTATAGTCGGCTACGTAAGTCAAGGAAAAATCCCCGGTCAACAGGGCATAAAACAAGATACCAGAGGAAAGGGCCAAAGAGACCAAAATCAGTGATTGAGCCAGTTCAATCAGATTTATATTTTCCTTCTTGCCCAGCAAATTACAAACAAGAGCATACCCTACAAAAAACAAACTACCCAGCAAGGGCAGCAGTATCAAGAAATAACCCGCATAATTCAACATACCAACCTGTATCCTTATTATTAGTTGTTACTCTTATCGCTCTCGGATTCGAGCTGTACTTAATCCTGCTTTTTTCTCTCGTATTTGGAAGGACATTTGGTCATTAATTCGTGTGCCAGAAAAACCCCTTCATGTTTTTTCATGCTCCCTTTAACTATTACTTCCGCACCCGGTTTAAACGACTCGGGCAAAACCCCTTTGTATTTTACCGGGATGCTCTGGGATGCATCCTCTTTGTCCGCCAATTCGAATTCAACCCCTTTCCCCTGTTTACTCCCCGGGTTGTAATCTTCGGGTACTTGTCCGAACAATCTTGCTTTATCGATATTTTGCGGCCCTTTTGCCAAGGCCTCGGAGACATGCAAAAAATATACGCTATTGTTATTTAAGCCGGTGAATAGCAAATAGCCCACTCCCAGGGACAATATCAAAAAACCCAACGCATAGATAATTCTTTGATTTTTCTGTTTAGACATATGCCAACTCTCCGATTGTAGAATTTCAGGGATTCATGTTTACAGGTTCACGGTCTAAGGATTCAATACTATTGGAACTATTTGTGGAAAATTCAAAGCTTGAATCCAAAACCGCAATCATTGCGAAGCATTAAAAGATCACCTCGAATACTAAATTTTACCTGCATTGTTCTTGAGCACATTGTGCTTCCTCTGCAGTGCCAACTCTCTCATATTGGCAACTTGGTCGGTTTCATCGATTATTTCCCGTCCCAGGATTTCCTCTAGTATGTCTTCCAGGGTTATCAAACCGGACAACCCTCCGTATTCGTCCAAAACTACGGCCAAGTGAATCCTGGATCCCAGGAATTTCACCAACACCCTGTCCAGGGTCAGGCTTTCCAATGTAAAATGTGCCGGTTTCATCAATTCCTTTAATTGCATATCTCCCTTGCCCTCAGCCAGGGACTCCAAGACTTCCCTTCTGTAGACAATTCCGATCACTTCTTCCGGATCCTGGTTTTCGTAAACCGGGACCCTGCTATAGGGCCAGATATTTTTTTCATCCCAAACCTCGGAGACCGACTTGTCCTGGGGCAGGGAAAAGATAACAGTTCTGGGAGTCATTACTTCCCTCACTGTTTTGCTGTCCAGGGTAAGGATATTGTTTATATAACGTTCCTCAAATTGTTTCAACACCCCGCTTTTTCTGGTCAAACTCGCCAAAGCACGCAAATCCTCTTCTGACGTATCAGGGCCTACTGCCTTGTTCTTCCCAAGGAAATCCACAATAAAACTGGTGGATTTTATAAGCGGATAAAAAATGACAACCAGCAAGCGCAAGGGAACAGCAAGAAAAACAGAAAAGGAACGATTATACAGGACCCCGATAGTTTTGGGGATTATTTCCGAGAGTATCAATATTAGTATGGTAAAAACAATGGAAAAAATAAATACCGAATTCTCTCCGAATACTTTTGCAGCTGCCGCCCCTGCAACAGCGGCCCCAACAGTGTGTGCCACAGTATTCAGCGTCAAGATGGCGGTTATGGGTTCGTCAACGTCATTACGCAGCTTGTACAATAATTCGCCGCTTTTTTTCCCGCTTTTTCTCAGGCTCTCTATATAGCTCCAGGGAACGGAATACAAGACAGCTTCAGCCAGGGAACAATAAGAAGAAATCAAGATTGCAAGCACTACTGAGGTAATTAATGTAAACATAACGTATAGTTGCCTATAAATATCTCGTTGATCAAACTACATTATACTTCCGGGTTCGTGAAGAGAATTATCCGGAATCTATGTGTATTTGATTTTTGTTGCAGGCAGTCAAGCTCCCTGATAAGCATGAATTTTAATATTAACAAAAGGATCCAGGGGCTGCAAATACAGATAACATACAAAACAACAAGGCGAATTGTTCCCTTGAGGCACGAGGTTTTGCCGAAATTTAGCACTGAGTGGACTTGTCCCGGTTTATATTTTCTTTAACAGACCACCTGTGCACGTTTTTAAACCAGAAAACAACCCTTAACAATAGGATATTTCTGGTTGCATAAATAAGCTATAAAATATAGATTTTTTTAATTCAAAATGCAATCCCATGGAAAGTCTTAACTAGTGCTTTGTCACACTTAATTTGTCGCTTTTACACTAATGTCATTCCGGCGAAGGCCGGAATCTAGAAAAACAGAAGAAGACTGGATCCCGGATCAAAGCCTGCCCCGTACCCCGATACGGGGTCCGGGATGACAGAATTGCAATTAACGTGCTTATTCTGACCGACATTTAAAGTATGACAAGACACTAGTTCTATTAGCCACATATGCTAGAACCTAATAAAATAAGAAACATTCTGTTGGACAGGGATGGCACTATAATTCGCGATATGAATTATTTGTCAGATCCCCAAAAAGTTATTTTTCTGCAAAACGCGGCTTATGCATTGAACCGATTGTATTCCGCGGGAATGAATTTATTTCTTGTTACCAACCAGTCTGGTATAGCCAGGGGATATTTCACTCATAAAGATTTCTGGAAAGTGCAGGAAAAATTTAGATCCGAGTTGGCAAAATACAATGTATTTTTCGAATCCGAAGTATATTGTCCCCATGATCCGAATGCTTGTTGCAATTGCAGGAAACCTGCCACCGGTCTCTGGGAACAATTGAGAAGAGAAAACAATTTAACACCAGAAGAAAGCCTTGTTATAGGTGACAAGCTCTCGGACATTATCTTCGGTCTTAACTCTGGACTGCAATCCACAATTCTTGTATTGACAGGCAAGGGTACAAAGGAAATGCAAAAACTGAACTTCTCCCTACCCGAAATCGAGAGCTACTTCGAAATCAAAAACCCCCTGAATTCGCAAGTTCCCCATGTCATTGCAAAAGATCTGCAATCAGCAACAGACTGGATTCTGGCAGAAAAACTCAAACACTAACTATTTGTTATTACAGGAAAAATATGTCTATAAAATTACTAAACAAGTTGACCAAATCCGACATCGAAACCACCTGGTACTATACCAAACGCTGCATGCAGTATTTCAGACCTTATTTGCTAAGGATAATCATCTCCATGATCTCCATGGGGATAGTAGCTGCCTGCACCGGGGCAGCAGCATATTTGGTCCAACCCGCTCTGGACGATATATTTATAAACAAGAACAAACAGGCGTTAATGCTGATTCCAGTTTTGGTTATCGTGGTTTTTGCAGTTAAAGGCATTTTCAGAATGATACAAATTTACCAGATGCAATATTCTGCATTCAAGGTATTGGAACAGTTGCGCAATGAACTCTACATCAAGATGATCAGGCTGCCCATGGAGTTTTTTGAAAGGAACCAGGTGGGCATGCTAATGTCCAGAATTGTAAACGACGTGAATCTGATAAGAAACAGTATTCCAGAAGTAATAATGCTGCTCAGACAAATATTGACCATGTTTGTACTTGTATTTGTTGCCTTTTACAGGGATGCCTATCTGGCCACTTTTGCCATTCTGGTCCTGCCGCTGGCACTTTTTCCGGTTGTGTATTTCGGAAAAAAGCTCCGTAGGGTCGGGCGCAGGAATCAAGAAAAGATAGCCGATATCTCCACTATCCTTCAGGAAATTTTCAGCGGAATAGGTGTGGTGAAGGCATTTGCCAATGAGCCAACAGAAACTGACAAATTCAAGAAACACAATTCCAGATTGGTGAAGATAGCTCTGAAAGGTGCGTTTTACAATGCCCTGTCCCCGCCGGTGATGGAATTCATTGGCGCCCTGGGTATAGGTGTAGTGATATGGTACGGTGGATCCCAGGTCATAGCGGGTAATTCCACTCCGGGGACCTTTTTCTCCTTCCTGACAGCCTTGATGATGATGTACGAGCCCTTTAAAAAGATAAGCAAATCCAACATGGTAATTCAAAGGGCTTTGGCAGGAGCCGAAAGGGTTTTCGACCTTCTGGACTCCAAGGAGGTCACGGTTGAGAACGAGGGTCAGGAAATTTTGACTCCGCCATTCCAGGATCTAGGATTTGAAAACGTGAATTTCTGCTATCCCGGTGCTCAGGAAAATGCACTTACAAATATAAATCTGTCCGTTTCCCCGGGAGAAAGAGTAGCAATTGTCGGCCCCAGCGGAGCCGGAAAAAGCAGTCTCGTACAATTGATTCCCCGCTTTTATGAACCCCAGCAAGGTCATATTTACTTAAATTCCAGGGAACTGTCAGAATACACCCTGGATAGCTTAAGACAATTTATCGGGATTGTATCCCAGGAAACATTCTTGTTCAACATGAGCATAAGGGATAATATCACTTATGGCTTGAAAGATATTTCCGGTGAACAAATAGAAGAAGTCTGTAAAATCGCAAACGCACATGATTTCATTACCGGCCTTCCCAATGGTTATGACACAGTGGTGGGAGAGAGGGGAGTCAAACTCTCGGGCGGGGAAAAACAACGTATAACTATAGCCAGGGCCCTTTTAAAGGATCCGCCCTTGTTGATCCTGGATGAAGCTACCAGTGCCCTGGATACTGAGTCGGAAAGGATTGTACAGGAAGCTCTGGAAAAATTGATGTTCAAGAGGACCAGTCTGGTTATTGCACACAGGTTGTCTACAGTGTTGGCTGCTGATAGAATAATTGTCATGGAAAACGGAGAAATCCAGGATATAGATAAACACGAAAACCTCTTGAACAGGAGCCCTTTATATCAAAAACTCTATAATATGCAATTTGAAGAACCCAACGGTACTACAATTGACAATCAAGAAGAAGAAAAGCTGAATATGGAAACAAACGTTTAGTACAAAACTATGTTTAATATAACCAGAATCCCATGTTACCTTGTATTGTTTATTTCTCTCTGCCTATATTTTACCGGGGGAACGATATCCGCTTCCACGCCCAAGAGGATCACCTTTGAGAAAAAGGCCAGTGAAAAAAACAAGTACAATGTATCTTTTACTTACAGGGTACAGGAAGGCAATACTATTTATTCGATCCTGCAATATTTCAACCCGGATAAAGAAGATTTGTCAGACTTGCTCAGTAAAGTAAAAGAAATGAATCCCCAGATCCGAAACATAGACGAGATCTATCCGGGCCAGGAATTGAAATTGCCAGAGGAATTCAAAAACAACACCGCTAACACCACTCCATTTACCGACAAATATCATCAACCGGTCGGAAACTACGAGACCCAGAAATATACTGTAAAATCGGGAGATTACATAATAAAGGTCTTGAAGGAAGAAGGTGATATTTCCAATAAACTGATTTACAACGAATACTTGGAATTGTTCCAAAAATTGAACCCTGATATTTCAGATTTCAAAAAACTCAAAACCGGTCAGGAAATCACCCTGCCCACACCTGTAAAAAAGAAGAAAATAGCTTCATCTAAAAAAAATGCATCCCGGGCAGAAACAAACAAAACAACTGCAAGCAGGAATCAGACACTCCAAGTGGATAAAAAATTCCATCCCCTGGACAAGGTTAGTGATACCAAAAAATATTTTGCTTTGAACATGTTGAAAAAAATGGGCTTTGAATTTTCTGTGGATAAAAGTATTTTTTTGCCTTCCAATTCCACCAAATGGGATGAACTGGATTCAACAAACACCCCACTAGCAGTTGCCCCATGGGGTGAAAAATATATTTTTCTTTTTAAATCAGGTTTTCCGGATTCGCTGATTGAGGAGATTCGAAAGGAAGGCATTACAATATGCAATGCCGGTAATAACTGGAATAAAGCTGGATTATTCCAAGAGCTGGAAAAAAAGAGCGAGGGAAGGTTTATATTTTGGAATAGAGCAGAAACCCTGATAATCAACAGTGATAGTCATGT
>CAJXKR010000062.1 GCA_913055815.1 uncultured Desulfohalobiaceae bacterium
GGATGAGGTGGACATCCCGGCATGCATATATCCACACTTATCTTTTCATCCAGGGCATAACAGCGGTCCAAAAGTTCTGGCACACCCTGGGAAGGATACTCCCGGGGTATGTCGGTGCTGCAAGTGGAATAATATCTATCCAGGATATCCTGGTTTTTGTAGGAATTACAAAGAGCAGGGATCCCCCCGTGCGTCGCACAAGTCCCGATAGCTATAATCAAGTCGCAACTATCGCGCATAGCCTGTGCCACTTCCAAATGTTCCTGATTCCGAATACCGCCGCTTATAATGCCCACGTCGGCAGACGGGATCTCCAAGTGCTTCTTGTCACCCAATTGGCCGTAATACTTGTGGTCCATAAGTGCGGGTATATGGACAAACTGAACCTGCTCCAGAATCTCCAGCAGCCTGTCCCCCATATCCAAGACAGTGATCTCGCAACCAGAACAGGCATTCAGCCATTCTTCAGCTATCTTGACAGTCATATATATACTCCTTGAAAATCCTCAGGGATTCTATTCTTTGAGTTTTACCGAGGGAGAGCGGAGTTCCTGCCTATTGGTAACAGCCATCTCCCTCTTCTTTTCCGACCAGTGCAGAACGCGCTCCAAGGCTTGAGAAGCAACGCGCATCCCCAGGGAACTGCTGAATTCCTCCACTGTTTTGCCCCTGGCATCTGCAAAAACAGCCCTGCCAAGAGGTGTCCTTGCCAGGACATTGGTCCATCCTTCATCTACTCCCACACCGCCGAAGGAGAGGTCTGCAAATTCAGCAGAATAGTCGGAACAGAAGCGGCACGCTTCTCTCTTCATGAAATCCAGCTTGTCCAATGGGATGGTTATTATCCTTCCACCACGCAAATGCACCTGAAAATCGTCCTTGATATTTATCTTTACCACGTTGTCCCAGGAAAACTCCCCGATTTCGGCCAATTTTTTCCGCTGTTCCTCTCCGAAAACAAAATTTCCGGAACAAAAAAGGCCCAGGCAATGGGTAATAACTTCAGAGGGTACTATCTCCAGGGCCTGCATTTTCCTGATGGACTTGATCTGGCAGGGGGTTCCAACAAACGCCACCCTGCGCAGTCCCTTGGCCATCATGGGCCTGAGTTCCTCTATGGATGAAAAAGTAAGATAGCGATCACTGAAACTCTTCATACCGTGGGAAGTATCAAAGTGAAATCCTGCGGAACTTATGATATCCTCCTTGCTCAAAGCCAGAAATGGCTCGCGCTGAAACTGATTTATCTGCCTGGTAACAATAGCCCCGTCGATTTTCCCGGTTTCGAACAGATGCAAAAGAATCGAGGTAACCAAACCGCCATCTGTTGCCACGTTCCTGATTTCCGGCTCCCTGGAGCGTGCAACGCTGTTTTCCAACACTCTTCCAATCGGGGCACTCCAACTGACCAATCTCTTGGTCTCTTCCTCCATTTCGTCAATTTCAGGACATATGGTATAACATAGCCCGCACTCGATGCATTTTTCTATTTCACCGTATCTGGGTATTCCTTCCTCACTCAATTCCAGGGCTCCGTAATTAACCGCAGTGCAAAAGGTAACGCAACCGCCGCAGCGGTGACAGAGGCCAGGATTTTGTACTTCCTGTATCAAATTGAAAAAAGTCTTCATAAAAAGCCTCCTGAATTGTCTTATTTATGCCGCATCCGAGTTATGCCCGGCCTTGAACGGATTGGGGCCGAGTTCGCGGATACTCTGAACAAAATTCCTGACTACATCCGCAAATCGGGATGCCTCTGCAGAGGAAACCCATTGCAAAGCGTATCTATCAGGATTTATGCCCTTTTCCTGCAAAACAATCCTTATGCCTTGAGCTCTGGCCTCAGCTTTGTAATTACCATCCAGGTAATGACACTCTCCCAGGTGTCACCCCATTACAATGACCCCGTCCGCTCCTTTGCCAAGTGCGTCCACCACTATACTGGCAGGCACCATGCCTGAACACATCACCCTGACTGCACGCATATTCGGGGGATATTGCAGGCGGGAAACCCCGGCCAGATCACCGCCGGCATAAGCGCACCAGTTGCAGAGAAATCCTATTATGTTCGGTTCGAACTGTTCGCTCATAAAGCGACTCCTTGGGTTTTCAGTTATATGTTTTATGGTTTTAGTTTTAGAGTGTTAGAGTGTTACTGTTTTACTTGTTTAAGTGTTTATGTGGTTACGTGATTAAGTTTTATAGTTTTAAGGTTTGCTCGCTACTCCGTAGACGAGATTGCCCGAGTTTTAAGGTTATGCACTTAGTTGTTTATGTGGTTAAGTTTTTTGGCCTTAGTGCCTTATTCTTACATAAGCACGTAAGCACTTAATCACTTAGCCACTTCTTTTGGATTAACCTCCAGCAGGGTGTCTACCTGGGATCGGAGTTGATCCACGGTAAATCCCTCCACATTGATCCCGTCCTTGGGGCAGGTGGCCTCGCAAAGACCACAGCCCTTGCATACCGCCTTGTCCACTTTAATCAGCTTCCTGTCTTCACCTTCCTCCGATATATCTATAAGGCTCAAGGCCCCGTAGGGGCAGACATCCAGACATAAGGCACATCCGTCGCAGTGTTCGGTAACTTCGGCCTTAATTGCGTCCAGCTTCATAACATCCCTGGACAGCAGAACCCCTGCCCGGGAAGCTGCAGCTTTGGCCTGGGAGACCGATTCATCTATGGACTTGGGATAATTGCAGATCCCTGCCAAAAAAAGGCCGTCCACACTCATATCCACTGGCCTGAGTTTGGGATGCGCTTCGTTCATGAATCCATCCTCGTTCAGACCGCACTTGTAAAGTTCCACCAATTCGCTGCTTTCCCGCGGCACTATCGCAGTTGCCAGTATCAAGCGATCCGTGGAGATATTTACTTTTCTATTTAAAATGTGTTCTGTTACACCTACCTGCAATTCCGTACCCTTTTGGCTCACGTCGGGCATATCCTCCAGGTCGTAGCGGATGAATACAACTCCTTTCTCCCTGGCCCGGGTATAGAGATCCTCCCTTAAACCGTAGGTCCGAATATCCCGATACAGTACAAACACATTCATTTCCGGATTGGTTTCTTTAAGTGAGATAGCGCTCTTCATGGTATGAGTGCAACATACCCTGCTACAGTAGGGACGTTCCGGAGTTCTGGAACCTACGCACTGGATAAAGACCGCTGTTTGGATATTTGCTACTTTTTCCGGTTCTTCCCTTAGTTCCCTGTCAAAATCCAAATGGGTCATTACCCGGCTGTCAGAACCAAGCAAATAATAATCCGGCCTGGATTCGGTTGCTCCGGTAGCAATAACACCAGCTCCGTATTCCAACTGTTTTGTCTCTCCTCCTACATCAACGGTACTGCTGAAATGACCCACCGAGCCAGTAGCAGAAGTAAGGCGGGCGTTCTTCCAAACCTCTATATTCTCGTGGTTTTCCACATCTTGTACCAATTGCTGCACAACCGGTTTTATTTCTTCTCCTTTATAGGTCTTGTTCAAAAGGAGGGAATTTCCACCCAGAGCATCACCCTTTTCCAACAATACAGCCGGATAGCCGAGATCCCCGAGTTCCTTGGCAACAGTCAATCCTGCCAGGCCTCCTCCCACAACCAGTGCCTTTTGAACAACATCCACTTGCAATTCCTGCAGTGGATAATCCCTGGAGGCTTTGGCAACAGCCATGCGAACCTGGTCCTTTGCCTTGGCGGTAGCCTTTTCAGGCTCCTTCTGATGCACCCAGGAATTGTGATTCCTGATATTGGCCATCTCAATCAGGTAACTGTTCAAGCCAGCCTCCTGAAGGGTATCCTGGAACAGGGGTTCGTGGGTTCTGGGAGTACAGGCTGCTATCACGATTCTGTTCAGGTTGTTTTCCTTCATCTTTTGAGCAATCATCTCCTGGGCATCAGTAGAGCAGGTGAACAAATTGTTTTCCACCAATACCACATTGGGAAGCTCGGCTGCGTATTCAGCAACTTCCTTGACGTCGATCACCCCGGCAATATTTATACCGCAGGAACAAACAAAGACACCAATCCTGGGTTCTTTGTCATATACATCCCATTCTTCAGGATAAGTTTTCTCCTGGGTGAGAGTGTTCTTGGCAGGCAACAAATCTTTTGCCGCTTCAATTGCAGCCGTGGATGCCTCGGTAACAGCACTGGGAATTGACTTGGGACCAACAAAGGCACCGCTAACATAAACCCCGTCCACAGAAGTACTTACCGGTTCAAAACTGGAAGTCCTTGCAAAACCGTACGGATTCAATTCGATACCGATATTTTCAGCCAGACGCATGGAGCTCTCCTCAACCTCCATACCCACGGAAAGCACTATCATATCGAAATATTCCTCCCGGAGCTGCCCATCTTCCGTGAAGTACTGCATATTCACTCCCAC
Source organism: uncultured Desulfohalobiaceae bacterium (assembly GCA_913055815.1). Lineage (GTDB taxonomy): Bacteria > Desulfobacterota > Desulfovibrionia > Desulfovibrionales > Desulfothermaceae > CAJXKR01. Next base: position 4,391 of record CAJXKR010000062.1, read on the forward strand.
CTGACTGGGGCCTGGGAGCAAGGAATGGGGTCTTGCCTGAACGAATTTGACCCCGTGGCCCTTTGCCTCTTCGAAATAGCGCTCGAATTCCTTGCCGTGGGTCCGAATATCCATGTAAAATATGGTTTCCTCCGCCTCATTTTCCTGCAGGTGTTCCGGTGTCACCTGTGCCTGCTTGATGGCGTACATGCAGCAAACGCTGGAACAATATCCGTTCCCGCAGCGATTGGTATCCCTGGAGCCCACGCACTGAATCCAGGCAATCTTTTGCGGTTCCTTGTCGTCAGAGGGTTTCCTCAATTGCCCCATGCAAGGACCGGAACTGGAGAGCAGCCTTTCGTACTCCATGCTGGTAACCACGTCCGGAACTTGGTCGTAGTTGTACAAATCCACCCCGGAAGGATCAAAGGGCTTGAATCCGGAAGACATTATTATCGATCCCACCTGGATATTTGTTGTCTGCACCACATCCTCAAAATTAATAGCGTTTGTAGGGCAGAATTTTTCACAAGCCCTGCATTTTCCCTTGGTAAGATAGATACAACTCTGCGGGTCTATGGCGTATTTCAGCGGGACTGTCTGTCCGAATTTGATATAGGCAGCCTTGCGCTTGCCCTGGCCCATATCGAATTCATCCTCCACTTTCTTGGGGCATTTTTCAGCACAAGCACCGCAGGCTATGCACTTCTCGGTATCTATATAGCGTGGATGCTTTTTGACAGACACGGAGAAATTGCCCTTGCCACCGGAGACATCTACAACTTCGGACAATGTCATAAGCTCTATGTTCAAGTGCCGACCGCACTCCACCAATTTGGGCGAAATAATTCACATGGCACAATCATTGGTGGGAAAGGTCTTGTCCAGCTGAGGCATGACCCCGCCTATTCCGGAACTCTTTTCCACCAAATAGACATAGTATCCGGACTCCGCCAAATCAAGAGCCGATTGTATACCGGATATTCCACCCCCAACAACCATTACCGATCCAACGGGTTCAGAACTGGAAACACCCTTTCCGGCGGCTACAAGCTGGCTATCCAAATACCCCTCGGGGAACATATTCTCGATTTTTTCCAGAGGTACTGCATTTTGAATACAAAAATCGTAAAAATCCTTTTCGTGGATTATGTACCTCTTTGCTATAGTCTTACTTGCCTTGAGCCTACCTTGATTGATCCAATTCCTCACCGTATTGCGGTGTACGTCCAAACGTTTAGCCAAATTTGCAATCCTAAACTCTATCATAGCCCTTCCCCTTTTTATGCTATCTATGCAATATTATGTTTTAATTATTATGCATAATTTTCTTATTTAGCTATTTTACTCCTGTTTGTCAACCATAATCTGCACAATCTTGTTTCAATACAACCTATTGTGCATCACAAAAAACAACTTCAGCACAAAAAGACCAAGAACACTTGGTGGATCTAATTGCATTAATTGTCTTAATAAACTCGAGAAAAAATAATCAACCGTTATTAGAGAAATCATGCTACAGAAACATACAAGCTGCATTGCATCACTGTTCTAGTCCCCGCTAGCCGGGAAACTAGAACAGTGGCATTCCAGAAGGGTTAATATTACGGATTGCGGGGATTTAAAAAGACTGGGAAACTGAACTGCTCTCCTGCTAAGTAGCTGTATTGCTTTCAAGGACCTTAGCCAGGAATGCAAGCATCCAAAATAAAGCGGCAGGCTTTTGGAAGTGTATTCTGGACCTCTTGGGAAAGCCCGGGTTGAACCTGCTCCGGAATATGGGCCACCTGTATCGCCAATATCCTAATATTTATCCCCCCTCCATCCCTTAGCTCCTGAAGCAAGTTCACTGCCGGAAACTGATGCAGACTGAAATCTCCGCTCTTTTTTCCGGGTATGTCCTCCACCCTGAGTTCAAAGACTTCTCCGGGATTTCTACCCTCCATGTCCACTGCATCCAATATCCAGATAGACTCCGGCCTGGTTTCGCTCAAGGTTAGGTCAAAGAGGATATCGCTGACCGCAGTGCCCATATCCTCAGCATACATGCCCTCGGGCAGTGTATAGTTCTCGTTCAGGTACTCCACTGCCCTCGGACCAAAACCATCATCCCCGAACAAGGTGTTTCCGCACCCGAACACCGCTATCCTACTCTCCAGGATTTCCTTGATCACGCTTCCTCCTTGCCAACCGTTCACGGTTCAGATTTTAATTTATTGTTATTGGAATCAATTAATCAGAACAAGTGGTATTTTTCAAGCCATTTTTGTTGAGCCGATAAAACCAATGCCTTAAATCCTGAGTCATTGCAAGGATACTACCGAAATTTGAATCAAGCTGAATAGCCAGAAGTAACAACCCCTGACCAACTCTACCAAGGTTGAGGGCGTGTCCAAAAAATAATCAAAAGAACCTTTAGGAAAAAAGATAAACAGATTGGTCAGGATTGACCATGACGAATGGCCCCTTGTCTCCGGGCTGCTGCATTATATAATCCATCTGCTCCTGGCTCGGATTTATGTATTTCATGTCAAGCACCTTTTTGTAGCGATTGTTTATCATACTCCCCCTCAAGGGCCCTGTCGATCTCTTCTCGAACAAGTCCGCTGCTATCAGAGCGGCAATCCCTTAAAAAAGATTCCGCCTCTTTGCCTCCGAGTTTTCCCAGGGACCAGGCTATCATGCCCTTGACCCTGTAGTCCTCGTTTTCCCGGAACGCTTTGATCAGTTCCGGTACAAATCCCCTGTCGCAGGTATTGCCGATTGCCCTGGCCACATTCATCTTCCATTTCCATAAATCATCCGGAGAGATGTAGAACATGTGCGGCCAGATCCGTTTCTCGAAATATTCCCTGTCCATGTGCAGCAACTTGCTAAGTTCAAAATCCTCTTCCTTGGCGGTCACTTTGGGATTCAGGGGCAAATCCTGGGCAAACCACGGGGCGTTCCTGGGACAAACCTCCTGGCAGCGATCGCAGCCAAAAATATTTATTCCCATGGGCTCCCTGAGTTCCAGCGGAGTTATATCCTCCTGCAAATATGTCAAGTAGGAGATACACTTTTGGGGATCAATGGTGCCGTTACCCTTGAGCGCCCTTGTGGGACAGGCTGCTATACATGCATTCCTGCACCAATCCGGGCATCCGTATTCTATGGTCGAATTGTCGGGTTCAAACTCAGTGTCCACTACTACTGCCACCGGAAGCACGAAGGAACTTCCCCTGGCCACCCGGTTGGCGTAAAGGAGGCAGTTCTTCCCGAAAGTACCAAGTCCCGCCCGAGCGGCCGCAGCCCTGTGCGGAAGATTGAACGGGACCTTGGTGTCTATTTCGTGTTCGGAAAAAAATTTGCGGAACTCTTTTATCTTGCGGGATAGCCCATCCTTGGTCACGCGATCGTCGTCCAGATAGCAGCGTCCGAAGTGTCCCTCCATCCATCTGGGAAATCCCTGTTTATAATAATTTTCCAAAAGCACCACGATGGACTTGGCACCCGGAAGGGAATTGGCGGGGTCAGTACCCTTGAGAAGCTTCAAACCCAAAGCTTCAGCCCAACCGTATTCCCCTTGTTTTTCCTCCAGCAGTTTCTTGTGCTCTGCAAACGGCTCGGCAGATGCGAACCCCACATCTTCAAATCCCAGTTCCAGGGCTTTGTCCACTATTTCTTGTTTAGTAAGCATTTTAGACTCCTTTATATTTGAACAGTTTCAAGGTGTTGAAGTTTTAGTTTTTAGGGTATTAGGGTTTGACAGGACTACTCTTGGGGGGATTTTCTACCGGAAATCCCCAGAAAAGATCTCAAAACGTTTACGCACTCCAACAGTTCGTTTTCATCCTTGCTTAGCCTGGCCATCATCACCCCACCTTCCAGCACAGCAACGATATGCCTGGCAATTTGCTCTGAATCGGATTCGGACTTCAACTCGCCACACTGTTTTGCCTTGGCAATATAGCCGCTCATCAATGATATCCATTCCTGGAAGATCTCCTGGATCACCCCGGTAAATTTCTCATTGCGGTCACCCATTTCCAGTGCAGTATTGCCGAATATACATCCCCCGATAAATCCCTTTTTACTATGAAAATCCACGATGGCCTCCAGGATGCTGTCCAACTGCTGCAAAGGAGTCTCTCCGCGGATCATGTTGTTAATATACCAAAAATACTCTTGTTTAGCCTCCTGGATCAAAGCCAACCCCAGTTCCTCTTTACTGGAGAAATGAAAATACAGATTGCCCTTTTTCACTCCGGTAGACTCTATAATGTCATTCATGCTGGTATTGCAGAGCCCTTTTTCGTTGATCACCGGTATCGCCTTGGAGAGTATCTTTTCCCTGGTATAGTTTCCCTTGGTCTTGGTGTTCATAAACTTTCTCCTTTTTGTACTGACCAGTTGGTACATTTTTTCTGATAATATATTTTTTGTCAAGTACTTCAGCCCTTAAAACACGGCAATTTTATTCTCAATAAAATATTCTTTGTTATCAATAAGTTATCTTTTTACTCCAGTTTTGCTTTGAAAATAAATAACTCTTTAAACGCTTAATGTTTGAATTTTTATGAACTCTTTGATTTTATTTCTTGATCCAGTTGGTCAAGATTGCCCGAATTTCGAATTTCGATATTTGAATTTTATTCCTATAACAAGAAAAAATTCAAATACAAACAGCACATTGAATTCTAGAACAAAAAAGCCGTGGCACCAGACATGCTTGACATGGTCACTGGCCTGACCTAGGATTAAAATTTGGGACAATACGGGTTTATTTACATATCTCTCCAGCCTGTTTTTTTATGGCTATTGCATATAGGGGGATTCAGCGTCATTACCATTGTATGGTCCGGATCTTTCAGATAAGTGGCTTTTTGTGTATTTTGAACCAGCAAATTTGCGCTCTCAAGGAGTTTGTATGACCGAAATAAATCGAGAACAGGACAGGACTATAGCCAAAATCGACCAGGATCTGGTGGCCTCTGTGGTTCCGGAACTAAAACAGGAGCTGCAAGGGATTGTAGACCAAGGAGAGGATCTGGCAGTTGATTTGCAGGGGGTTAATATAATCGATTCCAAGGGAATTGGCCTGTTGATTGCAACACACAATTCATTGCAGGAAAGTAACAAGTCCTTGGAGGTATTGAATCCTTCCGAGGATGTGTTGAATCTTTTCAGGAGCATGCGTTTGGATAAGCATTTCAGCATTTCTTAGAATCGCGAGGTTTTTATTATGATGGATGACGAAAGCTTGCAGATGTACTTCGAGGAGTCCAAGGAACATCTGGAGGATATCGAGAGCAATCTGTTGCAAATGGAACAGGACGGGGCGAATGTAGATACTGAATTGGTGAACAAGGTATTCCGGGCCGCGCATTCCATGAAGGGCGGGGCCGGATTTCTGGGTTTGGACAATATCAAGGAATTGGCCCACAAGATCGAGAATGTCCTGGACATGGTGCGCAATCAGGAACTAGTCCCGACTTCGGAAGTAGTGAATGTGGTCCTCTCAGCTTTTGATAAGCTCAACGAGTTGGTGGACAATATGTCAGAGAGCAATGAAATGGATATCTCCGAACATATTGTTGCCCTGCAGGGTCTTAAATCCGCCAACCTGGAAGAAGAGGACAAGAAGAGCATCGAAGATCAGGTGGAGATCAAGCATCCGGATGGCAGGGTCATTTTTACCCCCACCAGCTTTGATATAGACCAGGCCCTGAAAGGGGCTACCCAACTCTATCTATTGGAGTACGACCTGATTCACGACGTGCACAGGCAGGACAAGAAACCCATGGATGTGATCAAAATGCTGGGTCAAAGCGGCACCATAGTGGATCTGGCAGTGGACCTCCCCTCGGTGGGTACCCTGGAACAGGAGGAAATCGCGACTTCCCTTCCCATGTACGTGCTCTATTCCGTGGTGCTGGAGCCGGATCTCATGCCCACTCTTCTGGGAGTTGACCAGGAAAAGGTCATACACTTGGCAGAGAACAAGTCCGATATTCTGGAAGCCTCCCCTGCCGGGGAAGAGTCCGGTTCAGGGGAAACAGCCGGGACAGAATCCGCTTCTCGGGAAACAACCGGAGAGAAGCCCCCTGAGGAAGCGAGTTCCCCTGAACCAGAAAAGCAAAAGCAAGAAGCGCAAGAGTCCCGGGAAAATGCACAGCCCGCTTCAGCATCCAAGCCGCAAGCTGAAAAGCCTAAAGCCGCGGATACGCAACCAATGGAACAGGCCCAACCCGGCAAACAGGAGCAGAAAGACAAGGAGGCGCAGCCCGAGCAGAAAGGCGGGGGACAAAAATCCGCGGCCCAGGCATCCTCCCAGGATAAGGCCGCTAAACAGGATAAATCCGCACCTGCCCAAACAGAGACCTTGCGGGTGAACGTGAATGTCCTGGACCAGTTGATGAACTTGGCAGGCGAACTGGTCCTGTCCCGCAATCAGCTCCTGCAGGCAGTCGGAAGCGAGGATATGCAGACTATTCAGTCCGCCGGCCAGCGCATCGACCTGGTGACCTCGGAGCTCCAGGAGGCCATTATGCAGACCCGGATGCAGCCGGTGGGGAGCATATTTAACAAATTTCCCAGGGTGGTTAGGGACTTGGCCAAGGAGCTGGACAAGGATATCGAGTTGGAGATGACCGGGAAGGAAGTGGAACTGGACAAGGCTATTATCGAAGGCCTGGGCGATCCCTTGACCCATTTGGTGCGCAATTCAGCTGACCATGGCTTGGAGTCCCCGGATGAACGGGAGGCCAAGGGGAAGCCCCGCACCGGCTATGTAATGCTCAGGGCCTACCACGAATCCGGACAGGTGAATATCGAGATCGAGGACGACGGAGGCGGGATGGATCCGGAGAAGATAGCTGAGAAGGCCGTGAACAAGGGGCTTATTGATCAGGAAGTGGTGAATACCATGTCTGACAAGGAAAAGATCAACCTTATCATGATGGCCGGACTTTCTACCTCTGATGAAATTTCCGATGTTTCCGGCCGGGGCGTAGGCATGGACGTGGTCAAGTCCAATCTGGACAAGCTGGGCGGACAAGTGGAAATAGATTCCCAAATCGATGTCAGGACCATGGTAAGGATCAAGCTCCCCTTGACCCTCGCCATTATTCCCAGCCTCCTGGTTACCGCGGCTGGGGAGAGCTTCGCCATACCCCAGGTCAATGTTAGCGAACTCTTGCGCATAGGTGCTTCCGAGGTCGGGGAGCGCATAGAAAAAGTAGGGGATGCGGAAGTCCTGATGCTGCGCGGGGAACTAGTCCCCCTGCTGCATCTTCCGGAAGTCCTGGGTCTGGCAAAAACTTTTTTCGATCCCAATACCGGGACCTACAAGCCTGACAAGCGTTCCGGACTGGCTGACAAGAGGAAGGAAGAGATTTCCTCTCCAGAAGAGGAAAATATCCCGGAGCGCAGGGAGGATCAGCAAAACGATGTCAACATAGTTGTAGTCCATGCCGGGGCTTTCAAATACGGGCTGGTGGTGGAAGGCCTGCACGATTCAGTGGAAATCGTGGTCAAACCCCTGGGCATGCACTTGAAGTCCAGTGAGGCCTATGCCGGTGCCACCATAATGGGAGACGGACATGTGGCCCTGATTCTGGATGTTCCCGGTTTGGCCCGTATCGCCCAACTGAGTTCCATGGCCGGGGTGGAAAAGACCCAGGAACTTGCTGGAGAGCAAGAGGAAGACAAGAAACGGAAAGAGTCCCTGCTCTTGTTTGAGAATGCCCCTGGCGAGCCCTGTGCGGTTCCTTTGGATTTGGTTTCCAGGGTGGAACAGATCAAGGCCTCGGATATAGAGATCCTGGGTGGCAAGAAGGTGATCCAGTACGGCAGCAGGTCCCTGGCGGTCCATGCATTGGAGGAGTTGGCCAATGTAGGTGTGCTGGAAGACCGGGAGGAATTGATTTGCATAGTATTTGATCTGTTGGAGCACGAGATCGGACTTCTGGCCATACCTCCGGTGGATACGATCGAGTCCCAAATAGTGCTGGACGAGGAAACCTTGCGCTCTACGGGTATCAAGGGTTCAGGGATTATTAACGGCAGGACCACCCTGCTTTTGGATGTGTTTGAATTAATAGAGGGCATGCATCCGGAATGGTTCGCATCCAGGGAACAGACCGGGACAAACACTGTCTCTGCTCCTGCTTCCAAGGATGTTTCCACTGAGACAGTCCAGGGGGCTGCAACCATCCTTTTGGTTGAGGATTCGGACTTTTTCCGTTCCCAGGTGCACCGTCTGTTGCAAGACAACGGGTACAAGGTTGTGGAGGCTGAAAACGGACAGGTTGCCTGGGAGCATATGCAGGACAACCCGGATAATATAGACATAGTACTGGCGGATCTGGAGATGCCTGTCATGGATGGATTTGAACTCACCGAACGCATCAAGGGCGAGGAAAAATTCAGCAATATACCGGTAATTGCCCTGACTTCCCTGGCCAGCGAGGAGGACCAGGAAAGGGGTAGGCAGGTGGGCATAGACGAGTACCAGATAAAACTGGACAAGGACAAGCTGTTAAACAGTTTGTCAGAGTACAGAGTACAGATGACAGAAGAAGCTAAAAGCTGAAAGCTGAAAGCTGAAAGCAAGAAAGAAAGAAGAAAGAGAATTGGTGATGAGTGCAGAGAGAATTGGTGATGAGTGCAGAGAGAATTGGATAATTAGAAAATTGGGTTCTTCGACGCTGCCTGTGGATTTTGATTAGACCATTTTAAAATAACAATTTTCGTCCTCAAAGCCCTCCTACCT